>SBAV01000515.1 GCA_005239965.1 Methylobacter tundripaludum | reverse complement strand
GCTGGGCGTTACAACTCAAAGGAGCTTGACTTACCCCCTATTCTCGCCATGCCGATGGCTTGGCCGTGCTACGTTCATCAATCCGGGAATTTTTATGCAGCGAGGCCATGTACCATCTGGGTATACCCACCACACGTGCATTGAGCTTGATATTAACCGGTGAAACCGTGATACGCGATATGTTTTATAACGGTAATTCTCAACCCGAACCCGGTGCCATTGTTTGCCGCGTTGCCCCATCGTTTACCCGTTTTGGCCACTTCCAGATATGTACTGCACAGCAGAATATTGCCTTACTGAAGCAACTGGCCGATTACACGATACGCACCGACTTTCCGCACCTCGACATTAACGCACCGAACGTTTACAGCCAGTGGTTTAACGAAATCTGCCGCAGAACCGCCGAGATGATCGTACATTGGCAGCGTGTCGGTTTCGTACACGGCGTTATGAATACCGATAATATGTCCATATTGGGGCTGACCATAGATTATGGCCCTTACGGTTGGCTGGAAAATTATGATCCAGATTGGACACCCAACACAACAGATGCTGTAGACCGCCGTTACCGTTTTGGCAATCAGCCCCAAATCGCCTTCTGGAACCTTGTACAACTGGCCAACGCCCTCTATCCGCTTATTGAAGACGCCGAACCGCTACAAGAAGGGCTAAGCCTTTACGTAAGGACTTTCGAACAAGGTTGGCAAGCGATGATGGCAAGTAAACTCGGCCTTGCAAACTACCAAGCCGATACCGACGATGATCTTAGCGCCGATTTGCTCAAGCTCTTGCAACAGGTTGAAACCGATATGACGGTGTTTTTCCGTCAGCTTGCCCACATAAAAACCGATGTGGCTTCCTTGAGCAAATCCGACGATGAGCTATTAACACCACTCTTGCCCAGTTACTACGTACCAGAACAATTAACACGCGCCTATACAACTCAGATGGGGGCATGGCTACATCGTTACATGCAGCGAACACAAAACAATCCGTATGATGATAACGCCCGCAGCCTAGCTATGAACGCCGTTAATCCAAAATACGTGCTAAGAAATTACCTGGCGCAACTGGCTATCGACAAAGCCGGACAAGGTGATTTTTCTATGGTTGAAGAGTTATTGGAATTGCTGTGCCGCCCTTATGATGAGCAACCGGAACGTGAAACTTTTGCTGCCAAACGACCGGATTGGGCGCGGCAACGTGCGGGTTGTTCGATGTTGTCGTGTAGCTCTTGATAAATCACCCATTTTCCTTTTTTAAAGGCTTAGCCCGTGAGCGATAGCGGATTGCCATCGGCAAATCTTACGGGTTGCGAATTAGCAAAACAAACCATTGGCCAGCCCAGTATAATCTGATGTAACCAAACTCTATTAAAGAGTACAAAACGATGAATATTGATTATCACAACATAATTACCATTGAACCTGGCAAACGCAGCAACAAACCCTGTATTAGAGGTTTGCGGATTACTGTTTATGATGTGCTTTCCTGGCTAGCCAATGGCATGAGCCGCGCGGAAATTGTTGACGATTTCCCCGAATTAACGGATGACGATATTACTGCTTGTTTGCAATTTGCGGCTGATAGGGAGCGCCAATCTGTAACCATCAAAACCTTATGAAGTTGCTTTGATAAGAACTTGTCACGCCGGATTGCGCCCTTTATCCAGAACAGCTACCTGGTTCAACGCAGGTGGCCTTAATTGGCTTGGAGCGTGTCAATGATTGTGTTATTCGCCAGTATGCCATTGATAACTATTATGTTATCGCTACCCAAGATGCAGACTTTTATGAAATGAGCCTAATTCATGGGCAACCCATCAAAAACAACAACAATAAAAGCCTTGCTGGACAATCAACACATCATTGAACAAGCGTTAATTTTCGATGATAAAGCCTGTATTGAGATTGTATAGGCACACAAAAAACCGCCCAAAGTTGCCCCAAAGGCGGCTTAATTTTTTACTCGGTTCAGTCTCAAAACGATATAGCGTTAAAAATTACGCAATTTTACGTCTACGCATAGCCGCCATTCCCATAGCACCCATAGACATTAATGCCAAGCTTGCTGGTTCGGGCACATTAGTTTGAACCTGTCCATTGCTCACATGGAACACATACTGTCCCAGAGTGGAAGAATTAAGCGAATTATTCACTAAACCTGTAGTTTGATTGCCATCCAATAAAGCACCATTGACTAGCGAACCAAGCATTGAAAAATAAGTTCCTGCGCCATTTGTCCATCCTACCGCTACAGAAGTGCCACCTAGGCCGCTGGTATTTCCACCACTGGCTTGCCCTGCTTCCCATAAAATCCGATCATAATTGAATTCAAAATCAAAATTACCGGAACCCATATCCGTTATGATTAATTGAAAACTATTTGACGGAGTAGAATTTTGATTATAGAAACCAACATCGATCCAGTTAACGCCGAAGACATTATGCCCGCCTATTATACCAGTGCCGTATGTCACATCTGGAATCGCCCTGCGGGTATCCACGTCAGCAAAAAATGGCGCAAGCATAAGTGTACTGCCACCTGTTATAGCGGAAGGTGTAAAGCTACTTAGTGGCCCATTAAACGTTACATTACCATTATTGTTTACATATAGTTGGTTGTGATTTATACCATTAAAATTAATAGTCATCCCCATAGAGACTGGCCCAACGCTGCCATCATCATTGCCAGGGAAATTGGTGGTAAATAAGCCTGCATCATGGATTGCTCCCGCTTGCAAAGCAGGTGAAAGCGTTGCAAAAACTGCCGCAGCAGCAACAGACATAATATTTTTGTATTTAGAATTCATTGTTAACCCCTTTATATAAATGTGGATTTAAAGCCAACTGAAAATACCCCGTTGTTCAGGTGGTGGCCAAATAAATTAACTTGCCTTTTTGCCCCCTTATGCTGCTATAAGCACCTACCATGCCATTAATACAACGCACTGATATATAACAAAATTATATTATAAAACCTAATTAGGCCACCATTGCCGAGAAGGCGAATGTATAAAGACACATCCACAATTCCGTAACACAAGCAAAATCCCTTTACAGCAAGCAAATTACTTAATGTGCCAAGGGAACCCGCAAAACCACCTCCACAGCACTCTCCGTTTTCCGGTATAATTCACCGCATTTTTAACTCAAGGTATTAGCGCGTTATGTCAGAAATCAATAAAGTGGTCTTGGCTTATTCCGGTGGACTCGATACTTCTGTTATCCTTAAATGGCTGCAAGATGTCTACAATTGTGAAGTCGTCACCTTCACCGCCGACCTGGGCCAGGGCGAAGAAGTGGAACCTGCACGCGCCAAAGCGCAAGCCATGGGCATCAAGGAAATTTATATTGACGATTTGCGCGAAGAATTCGCCCGTGATTTCGTGTTTCCGATGTTCCGCGCCAATACCATTTATGAGGGCGAATACTTATTGGGCACATCCATCGCCCGCCCGTTAATCGCCAAGCGTTTGATTGAAATCGCCAACGAAACCGGCGCTAATGCCATTTCTCATGGCGCAACCGGCAAAGGTAACGATCAGGTGCGTTTTGAGTTAGGCGCTTATGCGTTGCGGCCTGATATTCACATCATTGCACCCTGGCGGGAATGGAATTTGACTTCACGGCAAACCCTGCTCGATTATGCGGAACAGCACAGCATCCCTGTGGAAATGAAAAAAGGCAAAACTTCACCGTATTCCATGGATGCCAACTTGTTGCATATTTCCTACGAAGGCCGCGTACTGGAAAATCCTTGGGCAGAACCAGAAGAAGACATGTGGCGCTGGACAGTCTCACCGGAAGCCGCACCCGACCAAGCCACGTATATTGAACTGACCTACCAGCAAGGTGATGTTGTCGCTATTGACGGCGTACCCTGTTCTCCCGCCACCGTGCTCAAACAATTGAATGAAGTGGCTGGCGCAAACGGTATCGGTCGCCTGGACATCGTTGAAAACCGTTATGTCGGCATGAAGTCGCGCGGTTGCTACGAAACCCCAGCTGGAACTGTATTGCTAAGAGCGCATCGCGCCATAGAATCCCTGACTTTGGATCGGGAAGTGGCACATTTGAAAGATGAACTAATGCCGCGTTATGCCTCGTTAATCTACAACGGTTACTGGTGGAGTCCTGAGCGCAAGATGCTGCAAACCATGATTGATGCTTCACAAGCATCGGTTAACGGTAAAGTGCGGCTGAAATTGTACAAGGGTAATGTCATTGTCGTCGGACGCGCGTCCAGCACCGACAGCCTGTTTGATGAAAGCATCGCCACCTTTGAAGATGACGGCGGCGCTTACAACCAAAAAGATGCCGAAGGCTTTATTAAATTGAATGCGCTCAGGATGCGGATAGCGGCAGCAAAACGGCTAAAATAGGCATAAAGAAAACACGCGACAAATACCCGTAAGCTTGTATAATCGGCGTTTTCGATAAAAAAAATAATAACAAAAGCAGTATTTGGCCAACCGGAATAACGCACAACAACAGCGCCCGGCTTGAGGGGGAGTAATGAGCGATAGGCGTAATGTAAAGTTTGAAATTATTGAACACAGAGGATCACTACAGAAAACGTCTCCCTATTACGACGTGGTGAAAGCTAATCGATGGCGGATTACTGCGATGGTTTCTGCAATGGCTGTTGCTGTCATGGTTGGCATTGCCTTTGCGCCTAACGAAGATATCAAAACAGCAACACCCCTAACAAAGCACTACGTAGATGGAAACAATCCTGCCTTATCTCCCGAAATCAATACTCTGAAAGGCCAATTTGTCGGCTTGGTCAGTGGCTCGATTGAAAGCAAGTTGAGAACGCTAGAGGAAAACATCCGCACAGGGTCTGTCGCCAACTCCTTGGGCACTATCGAAGATTTGAAAAATGACGTTAAGGTACTGCGCGCGTATTCTGATCCCATTAGCAAAGAAAACGTCAATGTTTCCAATGCACAATTGATGCAGGAAATTTCTCATTTAAGAGGCCTCATCTACCTGACGTTAACCTCTTGTGGCTTGATGATAGCGGCTATCGCCGGCGTCTGGATCAGAAACAGAAAAAAACTTCCTTTCAAAGACAAACCCATTATTACCTACTATTTGGGTAAGTAATAGGTCTGACAAAATACCAAGGGCGGGTTACACCCTCTTCTCCCGCCAAAGAGCGATTTAATCAACATTTCCCTGTTGACCCAACAGACAAAAAAAGCCGCTCTAGCCATCAGGACTAGAGCGGCTTTAACAGGGCTAAAACCTGATGTTATTTGCTGCTGATATAAGCAAATAATGCATCCAGCGCCTGCGCTTCACCGTAACCGGCTTTAGTCACTGCGGCATTTTTCATGATTTCATCCATTGCCTTAGGCATACCGCCTTTACCATTTTTAATAACTTCTTCAAATTTCGCTCTGTCCAAAGTACCCGCTTTAATGTTGGCAGCTAATTGTGGATTTGAAGCGATATCATGGCAAGTGCCGCAACCACGACCGAAAGCACGCTCATAAATTTTCTTGCCGATTTCAATTTGTTCGTCAGCAACTGCTTGACCACTTAAAGCAACGAATACAACACCCGCTAATACACCTAATAATTTTTTCATATCAACCTCTCTTTAGTAGTTAAAAATTACTGCTTTGTTACAGTTCAATTAAAAGTTAAACCCGCAAAGGATATGGAATTTAACAAAAAAATTCAATCGATTTATTCTTAACTCTATGCAATTTTCTTCTTTAAAATAATATTATCACCTAATCGAAATGAATGGCGGCTGAATTTTTCCTATTATTTTTTAGCTTGGTTATGATTGCTTTGGTCGTCATTTTGTGTAGGTTGTTCACCAGAAAACCAGGCCAGCTTGTCATGCAAAGTTACCACAGTGCCTATGATAATCAAAGTCGGGGCCTTGATGTTTTGTTTGGCCACTTGATCAGAAATCGTCGCCAACGTACCGGTAATCACTTTCTGGTTAACCGTAGTCCCCTGCTGTATCAGCGCAATGGGCAAATCGCTGGGGCTTCCGTGGACAATCAAGGCTTGGCAGATTTTTTCCAAGCCTACCGAACCCATGTAAATAACAATGGTTTGATTGGGCGCCGCCAATTGTGTCCAGTTTAAGTTAATGGAATCATCTTTTAAATGCCCGGTTACAAAAGTAACCGATTGCGCATGATCCCGGTGCGTCAACGGGATACCCGCATAGCTGGAACAGCCGGAAGCCGCCGTTATTCCGGGTATAACCTGAAAATGGATGCCTTGCTGCATCAAGGTCTCTATTTCTTCACCGCCACGGCCAAAAATAAACGGATCGCCGCCTTTTACCCGTGCCACACGCTTGCCCTGTTTGGCTAAGTTTGCCAACAACGCATTAATCGATTCTTGCGGAAGCGCATGGTTTTGCCGCTGCTTACCGACATAAATTTTTTCGGCATCCCGACGCGCCAAATCCAATATCTCTGGTGACACCAAGCGATCATAAACCACAACATCGGCCTGTTGCATCAACCGTAGCGCCCGGAAGGTCAACAAATCTGCAGCACCTGGCCCTGCGCCGATTAAATAAACTTCACCCTTCGGGATGCTGCCCTGGTTACCTGCAAGCAGGCTTTGCAATTCCAACTCAGCTGCGTGCTGATTACCTGAAAAAACATGCTCAGCCACAGAACCTTGAAATACCCGCTCCCAGAACACCCGCCGTTGCCCCGGATGTTTAATGCGTTGCTTGACCGCACCGCGAAATTTTTCTGCAAAAACCGCCAATTGCCCATAAGCAGGCGAAATAACGCTTTCCATCTTGGCGCGTAACAACCGCGCTAAAATCGGCGCAGCGCCACCAGATGAAACGGCCGCGATAATCGGTGAACGATCAACAATCGCTGGAAAAATAAAACTGCACAGCTCAAGATTATCAACCACATTGACAGGAATATTACGCGCATGGGCCGTTTGCGCGACTAGCTGATTGGTTGCCAGATCGTCAGTCGCCGACACCACCAACCTGAAATCACTTAAATCATCAGGCGCAAAAGATTTTTGCAATACGGTGATAGCGTATTTGGTTTGTATGCATGAAACACTGGCGCTAATTTCTTTGGCGATGACCGTAATCTTTGCGCCAGCGCGAAGTAATAAATCAATTTTTCGTGCTGCAACCTCACCTGCCCCAACAACCAAACAGGATTGGCCTTTAAGTTTGACAAAAATCGGGAAATAATCCATTTTCTGCACATTCGTAGATCGACTGGGGATGTTATTATAAATCTCCACAAATAATTAGGAAAACATAACCTTTACCCATGATTGAAACTCATATAGATATCGATGCCACCGGCTTAATGTGTCCATTGCCTTTATTACGTTTGAAAAAAGCCTTAATGGAAATAAGCAGCGGCAATATTGTAAAAGTAATAACCACCGATCCTGCCGCTCATCTGGATTTTGGTGTGTACTGCGACCAAGCCGGCCATCAAATTATCGAACTTATTAAACAATACGACTGTGTGATTTTCTATGTCCAGAAAAAATAAACGCAGGCGGGTTAGGTAGTTACTAAAGCTGTAAGCTATTGAATGGTTCAGCTTGAGTTAAGATTTATTTTGTTACAGTTTAACCGTAAAAGGGGGGTTTTTTAACATTAGCCAACCAATCCCCAAAAAATGGGGAAAAGTGTTGAAATTGCGCTCAAAAATATCATTTATTTTCAAATAGTTGAAATGAGCGCATTGAGAGCATTATTGGAATGGATGGGAAACTTTCTGAACTTAAACTGTAAGACAATATAAGGAATAAAAAAATGATAAAGAAAATCTTGTTGATTGCTATTGGTAGTTCTTTGATAACGGCTTGTGCGGCAAATAACCCTTATTATGGGCAAACCAATATGAGCAAAGCCGCCATAGGCGGCGGTATTGGCGCAGTTACGGGCGCGGCAATTGGCACTACTTTTGGTGGAAACGACCTTGGTAATGCAGGTCTGGGTGCTTTGGCTGGTGGTGCTGTCGGTGCTGCCGTTGGCGCGTATATGGATCATCAGCAAAGAAGGCAGCAACAGCAACAAGGGGGTTGGTATCAAAATTCACCATATGATTATAATCAGTAACTGGAGGGCGTAGCCTGAAACCGTATTTCCCACAGTTCGCCTTCAAGATGCTTAACGTGTGGCTCTCCCACTTTTTCAAACCCGCGTTCTTCAATTAATATGTAAATAAAAATGACACTCAACTGCATTGGATAATACCGTGCAATATAGGCGATTAAGGGAAAAGTTTTATAAAACAACAATTACCAGCCGAAACAACGGATTATCGATAAAACTTTAAGCCGGTCTTGCTTGTTTTTAATCCTTTGCAGCCGACGAACAAAACAACCGAGCATCAGCAATAGCCTGCTCGATCAAGTTAAACGGCACATCCTGGCTTTGATGCAAAGACACCACCCGTATTATTGCGACTGCTTGTTCCTGTGTTAATAGCTGCTGCGGCAATATTTCATTGTGCAGCCAGACCGCCACAGTATCTACAGCCGGCGCCTG
>SBAV01000059.1 GCA_005239965.1 Methylobacter tundripaludum | reverse complement strand
TTGCCGGCAAATCTTACAAATTATTTCATTATTTGAGTTATTAAAATTTCACGCCTTTTAAGTATAGATAATTTCGTTAGTATAGACAAATCTCTAAGTTTTTTTAGAATCCTAATTCGCTATTCACTTTATAACATTAGCACTGTATAGTAGTTATTCAACAATACCTTGATCTATGTCAACAGAAGGAAACATAGTGGAATCTAATGTACACAAGATTTCTTGTCCAGATTGCAGATTATCTGACTTATGCTTGCCCTATGGGCTACAACAAAATGAAGTCAAACAATTGGCAACCATCGTTAAAAACAAACGCCCTACCCAGACCGATGAATATCTTTATCTTCAGGGCGATGCGGGGCAAAACCTGTATGCGGTTAAATCAGGCTCTTTTAGAAGTTTTATATCAGATGCCAATGGCAATGAACAAACTATAGGTTTTTATTTGCCCGGTGAATTGATGGGGCTGGATGCTTTGCAGCATGGCTTTTTCACCTGTTCTATCGTTGCCTTGGAAACCAGCATGGTCTGCGAACTGCCATTATCACGCCTCAATGAACTGTGTGCGGAAATACCGGGCCTGCAAAATCAAATGCTACGAATTTTGGGAAAAGAAATCGCATCCGACCATGACAAAATCTTACTGCTTGGACATCGTTCAGCAAAAGAAAGGGTCGCTACATTTTTATTAATGTTATCACGCCGCTACGCAAGCCTGGGCTTTTCCAGCACAGAATTTAACTTAAGTATGCGCCGTCAGGATATTGCCAATTTCCTGGGACTGACAATTGAGACAGTAAGCCGTCAATTCACTGAATTAAGCAAAGACGGCGTTATCACCGTTAAGCAGCGAAGCATTCAAATCAACGACATGGCATCGCTCAAGGCAACGGTCAAGCCTTGCCTACCCGACCAGCTTTCCTTTATTGCCTAAATGCGTTACCTATCAAAGCCGTTGCATTCACGATGTATTTCAGCGAATCGTTTTTTTAATAGGCTGACAATCAGTGATGATGGCCGTCAGCGGCCATCATTTTTTTAACAAACGGATCGTTTTCCATGTCCCCGAAATCAGCAGCGTCGATATGCCTGTAGTTGGTAATGTCTTCAACAGCTATCGGCTTATGTGGGGCTGCCGATAAGGGCGTGATTTCAACAAGACGAAGCGCCACAGTACGGTTTTCATCGTTTCTGGTAATACTCGCCGGCAAATTTTCGTCGGATAACCACAGTACTTCTAGTGTCTGACCATTCGTTTTTCCAGTACGCAACACTGCATTACGCCCCAGCACTTGTGTTGTTTTAACCGGTTTAAGAGCGTTTAGCTCTTGCTGAGTAAGCATGGTGGAGAGTTTGAACCAGTCAAAATTCATATTATTTGTTGGGATATCAGCCGGCATGTATTCAACTGCGGTTTTATCGCTATGGTAAAGCTTTCGGTATTGAATGCTGCCATTGACTGTGCGTTGCCAGATTTCACCGTGATCACCATTGGCAACCAAAGTTTGAATCATGTTGGGTGTTCGCCAGAAAAACCAGGCAGTGTTGCTTGTTGCTTGAGACTTATCATGCGGAATGACGCTCATTTCATAGCGACAGGCAACTTCTGTTGTTTGCTGAGTAATCTTGTTCGTACTATCGGCAAGGCTGGATATGGGCAAACATAAAAAGACAATACAAAATACGCACTTTAAAAAATCAGTTATTTTCATAAATTGTTTTAATCCGGATTAAACAGGAAAAGGGACGCACGCATCCCTTTTCTGATGTTGACATTCACCCTGTTTTACAAAATGAAAAGGCTCGTTTTATTTGCTGTGATGATAGCTATGTTGGTGCTTGTTAAGTTCCAGCGCTTCAGCCATAACATGATAAATCACGTTTTGTTCGACAACACCGTGAAACAAATGGGCTTTGGGACCTTTCGCAAAAATGGCAACATCTTCGGCGGCATGTGTTTCAGAACCCAGAGGAATGATGGCTTCCTGAAGATAATCATGATGTTGCACTTGATCGTTACTCAGCGTAGGACGTCCATTGGCCGGTTTATAAGAGGTCGGTGTGTGGCCTTCACTGCCCGACGCCCATCCTGGCGTTGCAGGTGTTGTGAATGTTTTTGAACCGTCAGGTTGAATATTTGATGCACCGGTATAGCCTGGGCCGTTTGCGTAGTTCAACGTAGTGTAGGGCAAGCCTAACAGATCAAGCGTGGGACCGGCTTCACCTACGCCTTGTGCTAAGCCCAAAATAGGGTTGCCGCGTTGTGGGTAACCACCAATAGTAAAGACATGACTATGATCGGCGGTGACAATGATTAAAGTGTCTTTGGTGTTGGTTTTTCCTACCGCAGCATCAACAGCAGCAGCCATTTGTTGGGTGTCTGTCAGTGCGCGATAAGCATTGCCGGCGTGGTGGGCATGGTCGATACGCCCACCTTCAACCATCAGGAAATAACCATTCCTGTTTTTTTTCAGAATGTCGATGGCTTTGATGGTCATTTCAGTTAACGAAGGCTCGCCAGCTTTGTCATGAGCAATACGATCAGCTTCGTAATGGACATGGGAAGGTTCGAACAAGCCCAATAGATGATCGGTCTTATTAGGGTCTATGGCATCGAACTGAGCCTTGTTCCAAACATACTGGGCTTTGCTGTGCTTACTGCCCCATTCAGCAGTCAGGTCGCGGCCGTCTTTCCGTTTACCGGCGACGCCATACTCTGGATCAGTAGCTGTACTGGGAATAAAACGCGTGCGTCCGCCGCCCAAGGCAACCTCAATACCGCCGTTGATATTGAAGTCCACCAGTTGAGCGGCGATATCTGGAACCGTGGCACCGGCAGGCAGGTCCGAGTCGCCTTCCCAATCGCGGTTCGCCGTATGCGCATACGTTGCAGCAGGCGTTGCATGGGTAATGCGAGCGGTAGATACGACACCAACAGACATGCCGTTTTCTTTGGCTTGTTCCAAAATAGTGGTCAGCTTATTGGCATTAATCACATTAGCATTGGGTTCGCTACGAACGAGAGTATGATTAACGGAAATAAAACCGTCATTCGACTTTACACCGGTAACCATTGCCGTCATGGTCGGTGCGGAATCTGGGGTTTGCTGGTTGACACTGTAAGTTTTGGACAACGCCAGATATGGAAATTTTTCAAAGCTTAATGAGTTTTCTTCACCGTACCCGCCTTTTTGTTGGCCATCGAAAATCCGCGACGCAGTGATGGTAGAAATCCCCATGCCGTCGCCGACAAACAAAATTACATTTTTGGCATGTCTTTTGTTGGGATGCAGATGCAGGGCATCGACAACGGTCTTATGTCCTGCATTAAACCAATCTTCAGGTGTGGGTTCTTCAGCAGCTTGAGCAATGCTGACGGTAAGCAGAGAGCTTACGGCCATTACGCTGAGTTTTTTTAGAAAGTGCATGGTAGATTCTCCTTGATACGTTTGTTTAAACGGTAAAAAAGGCTTGTGGAGGATGATAAATTGCGCAGGAATGCTACTGTAAAGTTGTGACAGGAATATGAAACTTCTCCCAGAAAGAAGGCAATTTTCAGCCGTTTTTTTGCCTAAAATTTTTGGTGGAAACGCAAGCCCTTTTAGGTGTCGGGCACAGCAAAAACTTGGGTAAAAAAATACAAACCCGGCACAATTACACCGGGTTTGCGAGGAGGATCACGGTAAATTAGTGCTTATGATTGCCGTGTCTGCAATGGTGCAGAAAATTTTTGTGTATCCGCTCCTTGGTTGAAGCGTCGCGCGCTGCAACGCCGGCGTCGGCAAAATCGGTAAACAGGCCATCGACACCCAAATCAAAATAATAGGTCATTTCCTGTTTAGGATCGGCAAAACCGTAACCACTGGCATCATTGCGGAAAGTCCAGGTATGCACCAACAAACCTTTTTTGTGTGCCATTTCCAGCACACCGGTACTGCCGTCAACGCGACGGTCGTTGATGGTGAGTTTGCCGTCACCCGTGCGATCGAGACCGTCGTCCACGGTCTTTACCAGATAAGGTTTCCAGGGGCCAATGGCATCGGCATAAGTTTTGACGAAATCCAGCCCCTTGTCAGTCAACAAGTCTGTGAAAGTGCGGGTATCTTTGCTAACCACGAAATCATAAGGTTGTTTGTAAGGTGCAACCAGCGAGATTGAACCGTCAGCTTTGACATCATCGGCATCAACCAATTGCACAAGCTTGATGCTAGTCTTGTTACTTAAATATTGCAGATTACTGACTTCGAAAGATTGAATGAAAACTGGCGCACAAGCACTGTTGCCATATTCATGATGCAGCTTTCTAAGCAGCTTATTTTCGAAGTAATGTGGGCCGAATAATTTATGATTGTTGGCATCCTTGAATTCGGCATGATAGGTGGAATGCTTGATTTCAGGATAAATGCCGATAGTTCGTCCGGTTTGTGCGCTTTTATGCTGAGCCAAAGCAATGACTTCATCGAGGGTCGGTATTTGATAAAGTCCGTTGTATTGTTGATCGCGGTCAGCACGGGCCTGGATAGCGTGCAACGTTTTGATTTCCTTCAAGGTAAAATCGGTGGCGAACCAATTGTTATATTCCATGCCATCAACCATACGCTTGGTTTTGCGGCCGGCAAATTCTGGGTGTTTGGCGACATCTGTGGTGTTGCCTATCATCGGTTCATGGCGGGCAATCATTTTGCCATCCTTGGTGAGTACCAGGTCAGGCTCAATAAAGTCAGCGCCCATTTCAATAGCTAAAGCATAACTTTCCAAGGTGTGTTCGGGCCTGTAGCCAGAAGCGCCACGATGACCAATAACGAGTGGAGTCTTAGCGTACTGCTTTTTGTGATAGGAATAGGCTTGTGCATTGGCTTGAAAACCGGCTATAGCAAGTGCCGCAATTGCCCAAACGGTAGATTTGTAAAATCGATTTAACATAAAATTGGTTCCTTTTTAATATTGCAAAGTGACTGGTTTAAAATATTGGTGCAGAAGCTGCTGTTTTAACTGCGCGATATCTTTCAATAGCGCCATTTTTATTCTGCAGGCAGTGTTTTGCTGAACACGGCCCCACCATCTATGTCTTTCAGGTCAACTGTCAAAGCTTGATTTTTTTTATCAATATTGACTTCACCGAAGAACTGGAGACCGGCGAATGGCGACAAGTTAGACTGACCCGTTGGCGGCGCTTTGAAAAACACGACTTGCGGGCCAAAAGTAGCATCCGTAGTATTTGGGCCAAAAGAACCGGCATTGAGCGGCCCTGCTACAAATTCCCAGAACGGCGTGAAATTTTTGGTTTGCGCCTTGGCAGGATCGTAGTAATGGGCGGCGGCGTAGTGAACATCGGCGGTTAGCCAAACGAGGTTTTTGATATGCTTGTGTTTGATGAACTTAAGCAGACGGGCAATTTCCAGTTCGCGTCCTGCAGCAGGGCCGTTATTGCCGTTAGCAATAGCTTCCCAACGTTGCGGCGGGTTATGGTCGAAGTCGTCACTGATATTCAAGCCGATGGGCATATCAGCGGAAATGACTTTCCAGACCGCCTTGGAATTTTTCAATTCGTTCTTCAACCAGGTGAGTTGTGTCTCGCCAAGAAATACGGTTTCGTTGCTTTCCTGTGTTTGCAGATTGGCAGTATTGGGGCCACGATAACTGCGCATATCCAGCACAAACACGTCCAGCAGCTTGCCGTAAGAGATTTTCCGGTAAATACGCTCGGACTCTTCGGCATTGTGAGGGCGCAAGGGCGCATATTCATGAAACGCTTTGGCGGCACGGGCGATCAGTAATGGCACATCCTTGACGGTGTAGCGGATATCGCTGTTCAAGTCCTTGGAGTCCGACCAGTTGTTGACGACTTCGTGATCGTCCCACTGCCAGATCTGTGGCACTTCAGCGTTGAAGCGACGCAGGTTTTCATCCAGCAGATTGTATTTGTAGCGGCCACGGAATTCGTCCAGCGTTTCAGCAACCTTGCTGACTTCCGGAGTGACCAGATTGGTCCAGATTTGGTTGTTTTCAGCAGGCTTTGTCTTTTCTATAGGGCCGTCTGAATAAACGTTGTCGCCGCTTTGGATGAAGAACAGTGGCTCTACCTTGCGCATGGCTTCATAGATTTTCATGCCGCCGAAGCTTTCGTTGATGCCCCAGCCTTGCCCAGCGGTATCGCCGCCCCATACGAAGCGTATATCGTCGTGTTTGCCGATGGTATGGAAATGGCCGATGACTGGTTCGCTTTTATTGCGGGTATTGGTAAGGTCTTCGAACCAAACTTTAACATAAACATCTTTGCCGCAAGGAAGACCAACCAAGTCCTGGCGGGCGGTAAAGTCGTTGCCTTCCAGTGCGTAAGGGCCACGGATGGTGATGGCGTTGGTAAACTGATCGTTGTAGGCATATTCAATCATCATCCGTGATGGACGATCGGAGCGGCTCCATACCATCGCGCGACCGGGGGCTAGATCGCCGATTTGTATGCCTTGCTCCATAAGCGGTACGCCGCTTGTTGCCGCGTCGACTGTCAGTGACATGAGTAACGGCAATGCAGCGATTAATGTTTTAAAACAGATTGTTTTCTGGAAAGTCCGGTGATTATTTACTACACGAGGCATAACGATAGCTCCTGAACCGAATTGATGAGATTCAGATTATAGACATCGCTGTATGACAGAATGATTATCGAAATATGACAGAATGGTTAAGTGTTGAAGAAAAGTTACTGGCGGGGGATGAAAACCGGTTAATCAAAAATTGGGTTAAAGTGTCGGTACATCCTTATAGCCGTAATCTGTTCACTTTTGAACCAATGATGGTGCCGGATAATTAAGGTTGGTTCCTGCCATATTCAGAACATTCTTGTAAAAAGTGAGGCATAACGAATGCGATTCGTCATGCCTCACAGGAAAACATATTGCGCTTTCATCAAATCGATTATAAATTCCATTTCTGTACCCTCATGGTTGACCATACATAATTGAAAAAAAATATAAACGGTATATACTGTTTTTATTTAAGTGTGATGAGTGAAACCATAATGAGTACAACAAAGCCAAAATCAAAAAAAACAATAACTGAGTCGCTTGAAACGGAAACGGCGAGTGATCTCTCAATAGAAAAAGCTATAAACAAAAAAGGTTCAAAACAATCATTAATAGCAAAATCAAGTGAAGTGACTGAAATTAAAGAGGCCGTTGAACCAATTGAAAATGAAGTAAAAACTTCCACTAAAAAAAGAAAAGCCGGGAAAGAAAAAGTCATCCGAGATAGTTTTTCATTTCCAGAACAGGATTATCTGAAAATTTCAGAACTTAAAAAAACCTGCCTAGCTGCAGGAATTCATGTTAAAAAAGGCGAGATTCTTCGCGCCGGGCTGCATTTGCTTACAAAGTTAAACTTAGCCAAGCTTAAACAAGCTGTCGAACAAGTTGAAAAAGTTCAAACCGGTCGACCAAGGTCTTCGAAAATCGAGTGATGGAAACTTTGTTAACAACAACTTTTAAAGAGCGCCTAATACACTGTCCAAATTTACTTGGCCATAACATCTAGGCGTAGAGACGCAAAATATTGCGTCTCTACGATACGTGCTGCATTGGCTAGGCTTTGATAAGCTCAGCAACGAATTAAGACAACTTCTTATACTTCAACCGATGTGGCGTATCAGCATCGCTACCTAAGCGACGATGCCTGTCGGCTTCGTAATCCTCATAATTGCCTTCAAACCAAACCACATTGCTGTCACCTTCGAAAGCCAGCATGTGCGTGGCGATTCTGTCAAGAAACCAGCGATCATGCGAAATGACCACCGCGCAACCAGGGAAAGCCAGTAGCGCTTCTTCCAAAGCACGCAGCGTTTCCACATCCAGATCGTTGGTAGGTTCGTCAAGCAACAGGACATTGCCGCCGGTTTTAAGCAGCTTGGCCAGATGCACACGATTGCGCTCACCGCCGGACAACTCGCCGATGCGTTTTTGCTGGTCAGCGCCTTTAAAGTTGAAACGCCCCAGATACGCGCGCGATGGCGTCTCATATTTGCCGACGGTAATCATATCCAGACCATCGGAGACCTCTTCCCAAACGGTTTTTTTCGCATCCATGTCGTCGCGCAACTGGTCAACATAAGCCATTTCTACAGTCTGGCCGATGGTCAATGTACCGGAATCAGGCTGCTCAAAACCGGCCATCATGCGGAACAAAGTGGTTTTACCCGCACCATTCGGACCGATAATACCCACGATTCCACCGGGTGGCAGCTTAAAGCTCAAATCGTTAATGAGCAATCGGTCACCAAAGCCCTTGCTGATATTGTTGGCTTCAATAACGACATCACCCAAACGTGGGCCGGGTGGAATATAAATTTCCTGGGTTTCGTTGCGTTTTTGCACATCGACTGAAGACAGTTCTTCAAATTTGGCCAGACGCGCTTTGCTTTTGGCATGGCGGCCTTTAGGATTGGAGCGCACCCACTCCAACTCGGCTTTCATGGCTTTTTGGCGGGATGATTCCTGTTTTTCTTCCTGCAATAAGCGGTTACCTTTCTGTTCTAGCCAACTGGAGTAATTGCCTTCCCACGGAATGCCGGAACCTCTGTCCAACTCCAAAATCCAGCCAGCGACATTATCTAAAAAGTAGCGATCATGGGTTACCGCGACCACTGTTCCGGGATAGTCATGTAAAAACCGCTCCAGCCAGGCTACCGATTCGGCATCCAGGTGGTTGGTAGGCTCATCCAGCAACAACATATCAGGATTGGACAACAGCAAGCGGCACAGCGCTACGCGGCGCTTTTCCCCCCCCGATAGCTTGGTGACATCGGCATCCCACTCCGGTAATCGTAGCGCATCGGCAGCCACTTCAAGGCGACGATCCAAGTTGTGGCCATCACAGGCATTGATAATATCTTCCAGACGTGCCTGATCTGCGGCCAATTTATCAAAATCAGCATCAGCTTCGGCGTAAGCAAGATACACAGCTTCCAGTTCCTGCAAAGCGGCTTTGATTCCTGCGACGGCTTCTTCAACATTGCCGCGCACCGTTTTAGCT
>SBAV01000536.1 GCA_005239965.1 Methylobacter tundripaludum | reverse complement strand
TCACCCATGCGCGTAAAATAAATTTGGTGTCAGAAGGATTTAAGGATTATTTTCAAGAACGCTATCCTGATCAATATTATTCGTATTTTACTAATGGTATTGATCCAGAATTTATGGAGCATAGCAACAGCGATACTGTTGCAGATGCGGCCAGCCACCCTTTGACTGTGTTGTATGCCGGCAATATTGGCGAAGGCCAGGGCTTGCATACGATAATTCCAGAGTTGGCCAAGCGTTTTGAAGGGCGCATTACATTTCGCTTGATTGGTGATGGTGGTCGAAAAAACCTTTTGGAACAGCGTTTGTCAGCGTTGTCCTGCAATAATGTTGAATTATTGCCGCCCATTAAGCGGGAGCAACTGTTGTGCGAATACCAAAAAGCGGACATTTTGTTTTTGCATTTAGGTGACTATAAGGCCTTTAAAAAAGTGTTGCCTTCAAAGCTATTTGAGTATGCCGCCATGGGGAAACCTCTATGGGCAGGGGTGTCCGGGTATGCGGCAACATTTATTGCCAGGGAAATCGACAATGCCGCTGTGTTTCATCCTGCGGATGCCGCTGAAGCCGAACGGGTCTTTGATAATTTGGTGTTAGACGACCACAAACGTGTTGACTTTATGAGCAAGTATTCCAGAATCACTATTATGCGCAATATGGCCGCAGACATTATAGGTTTGTTGTGAGGATTTTGATTTGAATGTATTTGTAACAGGAGCGACAGGTTTTGTAGGCTCCGCTTTGCTTACCCAGCTTGCTGGTGTTCCAGAATTACAGGTGTACGCCCAGGTACGCAGTTCTAACGGCCATCTGTCAGCACCAGTAAAATCAGTTTTTGTTGCGGAATTGAATCCTGATACAGACTGGACTGTGGCCCTTAAAAATATGGATTGTGTGGTACACACCGCAGCTCGCGTGCATGTCATGGACGATACTTCGCAAGACCCACTGGCAGAATTTCGTAAAACCAATTGTGCGGGAACACTCAATTTGGCGCGTCAGGCCGCTGAAGTGGGCGTTAAACGCTTTATCTTCATCAGCTCAATAAAAGTGAACGGAGAAGGCACGGTTACAGGTAGCCCTTATACAGAGGACATTGAGCCTGCACCGGTTGACCCTTACGGTGTATCCAAGCGCGAGGCGGAAGACGGGCTACGTGCATTGGCCACTGAGACGGGGCTGGAAGTGGTGATTATTCGCCCTCCTTTGGTCTATGGTGCGGGTGTAAAGGGCAATTTTCTGAGTTTGTTACGTTGGATAAACAGGGGGATTCCTTTGCCTTTGGGTTCTATACACAACAAGCGAAGTTTTGTGGCATTAGATAATTTGGTGGATTTAGTTGTTGTTTGCCTTCAGCATCCGCAGGCGGCCAACCAAACTTTTTTGGTTGCTGATGGTGAAGACATGTCGACGACAGAGTTGTTACGAAGCCTTGCCAATGCGTTAGGTAAGCCCGTATTTTTGCTGCCCGTACCGGCGATATTGTTGAAAACGCTGTTGACGGTATTGGGGCGTGCGGATATCGGCCAACGCTTATGTGGTTCTTTACAGTTAGACATAGGCAAAGCAAAGTGCTTATTAGGGTGGGCTCCTCCTGTCAGTGCAGGTGAAGGATTACATCGCCTTGCTAAAGGGTATTTGGATGAAAAGAATATTTGATCTTGTTTTAGCATTATTGGCCTTTATTGTTTTGGCCATCCCCATTATTGTAGTGTCGTTGTGTGTTAGGCTTACTTCTAAAGGCCCCATTATTTATTGGTCTGATCGTGTGGGCTGTAATAACACGATTTTTAAAATGCCAAAATTCAGAACCATGCGCATTGATACCCCCGCATTAGCGACGCATCTGTTGACGAATCCTGAACAATTTTTAACGCCTGTCGGGCCTTTTTTACGCAAATCGAGTCTGGATGAATTACCGCAACTTTGGAGTATTATCAAAGGCGACATGAGTTTTGTAGGGCCAAGACCTGCACTGTTTAATCAGGATGACTTAATTGTTTTGCGTACTCAGTATGGTGTGGATAAACTGCTGCCAGGATTGACGGGTTGGGCGCAAATTAATGGCAGAGATGAGTTGCCGATTCCAGACAAAGTCCATTTTGATCAGCAATATTTACAGCGCCGTTCATTTGGGTTTGACCTTTATATTATCTGGATGACATTTGTTAAAGTTCTTCGCCGTGATGGCGTTGTGCATTAGTGACTGGTTCGGGATAAGCCGCTCACTCAATAAAATAGGGGTTCCCGTTTAGGCTCATAGGTGCTTGCGCAACTTTCTTCTCCTGTTGAGGTGAGGAAGATAGAATCAAGTGATTACAGTGCTGTCATTCCAGCTTTTTTATGCCATGAATATCTGGAGAAAAGGCAATAGGACTTGTGTAGACACATAAGCTTAAATTTAGGGATAGATTTAAAGTTTATTAAAAGGGCACAGGAGCTGTTCGTGGCGAGCTTGCTGAACCGCAAGCCCCTCTTTCGATAAGCTTAATTCTACTTTGTTAAATCCAAGTATCGCATAAGTAGTTGATTTAATTCATACTATAAATATTTTTTTAATCTAGTATATCTCAATAGTGCATTTC
>SBAV01000045.1 GCA_005239965.1 Methylobacter tundripaludum | reverse complement strand
GTAACCCATTGATTTATAAGCTACCTGCAACTAATGAGAAGTTACTGATATTTTGGCGAAGGTATTAACAAATAAAAAGAAATTGAAAACAAAGCGCAATTTCTTTTGGCATATAACCAATTCTGATGTCAATTAAAGTCGAAAATCATGAATGTAGAGGGTTGGATGTTCGTTCAGAGTATAACCCGTGTCTTCAAAAACTCACGTTGCCAGATATTGCCGGTGGCGGCCCGTTGTTTCGGCGTGGTATAAAAATAGCGGTATAACAGTGCCCGTACATGGACAGGCGGTTTGTCCGGGAAAGGATTGTCAGCCAACAATGACAACACTTGCGGCGAGCCTTCCTGTAATTTCAGCATGAACCTTGTAAACCAAGAGCTCGTTTCCGGTGCTTCCAGGGCTGCAAACCACATCTGCCAATCCAGTCTGGGTTGATGGGGAATGTTCCAGCCCAGTTTTTGATCAAGGTTCACCGGTTTATATTTAAACTGATAAATTTGCCAGTTCTTGCCGTCATTTGAGCCCTGCACGATAATTTCAGGGCGCTCGGTGGTCATTCTGGCAAAAGGGCCGTAATTGTTGATCAGCGAATAGGTAAATGTCAGGTGTACTAAGGCCTTTAACGGTGAGATGAGAGGCTGCCTTACATTGTAAATCCAGATATGGCTTGCACAGGTCAACAACACCAGGCACATCCAGACAGCAGCAATAGTGTTGGCAATAGCACCTGGATGGGCTTGTTTCTGCCGGATGACGTCAATCAATCTGCCCGGCATTGTCCTTTCAATATCCCTGTCGTCAAATAAAAACAGGCAGATCAATATTGTCAGCAAATTAAAGAAGTTGTAATTGCCGGTGAGGATAATGCCGCTTTGCAGAAGGATAAAACTCCATGCGGCAAACAGGCGGAAGCGTCGCGGCAAAAATACAAAAGACGGGATAACAAGTTCGATGATTAAAACGCCCGCTACGCAAACTTGATGAAACCATTGCGGCAGATAATAGGCGTAGTACGCCAAAGGTGAGGGTAATGGTTGAGTCTGGTAATGATAGCCAAGGGCGGTCAGATTTGCCCACGTGGGATCACCACTGGCCAGCTTGACAAGTCCGCCCATAAACATGAAACGTGTGATTAGCCAGCGGTATAAAAACATACAGATTGGTGAGCCCCACGTCAAAAATAACGCCAGAAATCCAGCCTCAAGCAAGAAGACATCCCATTGGAAAGCGGTAAAATCCTGGCCGGCCACTGAAATCGACAAGTACAGGCCATAACACAGAATTAACGCGATTCTTTCGAATACGTTCAGCAACAGCATGGCGGCGGCCATCATGCCGATATAGCAAACCATCAATAACGCCTGCTCCGACGCATCGAACCAGAATACTGTGGGGAATACAGTGAATTTGCTGTTGGGGGAAGACCTTGCAATGGCCGTTAAGGCAGATTTAATGGGCAGTATGCCGTTATCGCCAATCAAGCCTTCAATTTGCACAGCCATTGAGGCGAAAGCGGCAAAATAAATAAGCGCCAGGCCACGCAGAAACAGCCAGCTCACCAGAATGTGCGTTGCATTATCTTGCCGTTTGTTCACGGTTTTTATATTCATTTTCGATTGCCATGGCTACTGTTAAATGAACATTCGGTTTTTTGATCCGGGTACTGAGGGAGTAAGCAGGAATTTTGACAGCAAGGAACTGTCATAAAATCTACAAAAAGGTAGGGTGTTGTCATCTCATGCTTCCCGATACCGGATTTTAAACCGCGAGGAACATACAAGCCAGAACTAAATCAGGCTCGAAACGCTTCGACAATTAAACCATCCTCCATTTTTATCCGGAGCAGAAAAATGACTAAAGACAACGATAAAATAATTGTTTATTACGACGGTGCCTGCCCGAAATGTGTTTGCGACAGGCAGAATTATGAAAGGCTTGCGGGTAAGGCCGGTGATGATGTGTGCTGGTTTGATATCACCGATCAGGAAAGCCAGTTGCGTCAACTAGGCATTGATCCCAAAAAGGCGCTATCAGAGCTGCATATAAAAAATACCGATGGCCGGATTCTTTCGGAAATGGATGCTTATATTGTGCTGATGAGTAAAGTCACCTTGCTGAAGCCGCTGGCGTGGCTGATGAGCCTGCCGGTGATTCGTCCGCTACTGGCCAAAATGTATCATTGGCAGGTTAATCGGCGATTAAGAAAGAGGGGCTTGCTTTGATTTATTTGGGCTGCAATTTTATATTCGGCTTTTTAATGATGTCGTGCTGCGTATTGTAGGGAAGCAGTAATATCATTGGCCTCCAGATACGGGTAGTCTTCCAGAATTTCTTCAAAACTGGCATCCGATGCCAATAAATCCAGGATGTCTTTTACTCGGATGCGCATATTGCGAATGCAAGGCCGACCGCCGCATAATTGCGGATTGGTCGTGATTCTATGTAGTTCGGACATAATATTTCTCTTTTGATACAGGAAGTAATTATTAGAGATTTTCGATTGATGCAACACCTGGTTTTAATAACCAATTAAAAATTGTTTCTGTCGTTTGTTTTTGTTCTAAAAATTGAATGATCGCTTCAATGAAACAATGATGAGCTAAAAGGGTTATTTTTTTAGAAGCTGTAGCTTTTTCTTTTGAATGGCTATTGAAATCTGGTTTTCCTAAAGTAATGGAATGGGTTGCATCAAAATCAATACCTTTTGTTAATATTGCAAAAGCATCACCTGTATCGATTGGAACTTGCCTTTTAACTTTAGTTTTGCATTCTAATAAAATTATTTTATTGCCAAATTCAATAATAAAATCAGGTACACCTTGCCGTTTCCCATCATCTAATTTCGTTACTTTCCATTCAAATAAATTGAGTAATGTTTCAACAGGAGTTTCGTAGTCATCGCCTGTTTTATCATAAGAATCAGATAATAATTGTTTATAATCTTCAGGTACACGTTTCGAGTGTCTTTGTTTCCAAAGACTAAGTTTATGCGGGAAATAATTAGATATGGCTTCTATAAGGCTATCGGCTC
>SBAV01000053.1 GCA_005239965.1 Methylobacter tundripaludum | reverse complement strand
ATGTCGGAAAGCCTGCATTTTCACTACGCTACGCTTCGTGAAAACACATGCACCTATCGCTTCCGGGGACTACTCGACATCGTGTCTCGCAGCGAAGGCAGTAAAGAGTTTCCGGGCAATAAAGGCTATGCCATCGGTTTTGAAGGGCTGATCCAGTTCCTGAAAGGCATTTTGCCAGGTAGCGAAGTCATAAAAAACGCTTTGCGTAGCGAAACGGCGGTTTATCCAGAAATTGCGTTACGTGAATTGATTGCAAATGCTTTGATCCATCAGGATTTTACTATTCGGGGTAGTGGACCGATGATTGAAATTTTCGCAGATCGTATTGAAATTTCCAGTCCCGGCAAACTGTTACCAGGCAAAAAGATTGATCGTTTGATACGAGCAACACCAGAATCACGCAATGAAGTTCTGGCGGCTGCATTCAGACGCTTCAATATTTGCGAAGAACGCGGTTCCGGCTTTGAAAAAGCTATTACAGCGATTGAATTATTCGGTTTGCCGCCGCTTAAAATGGAAGATACTGATAGTTCATTTAAGGTAATCATGTACAGTCCCAAATCTTTTGCCGAAATGACACGCGAAGAACGGATTTTGGCCTGTTATCAGCACAGCATTATTCAATATTATGGCACTGGTGGAATGAATAATGCTTCGTTGAGAAAGCGGTTTGGTATGCACGAGAAGCAAAGTTCACAAGTATCGCGTTTAATCAAGGAAGCAATTAATGAAGGAAGAATTAAGCTGAAAGACCCAGAAGGTTCTCAAAAGTTTGCAGTGTATTTACCTTATTGGGTTTAATTTTTATTTGACTGTAATTCGGAAAATCGTGCTAATAAATTACAAATCAATGAGTTGCTATATGCTTTAATAAGTTTTAACGTTTTTAAGCTTGCTGAAAACGTAGTTTATTTTAATCCTTAATTTTTGATTTTTTTATATGACTGAGATTCGGAAAATACAAAAAATATTCTATTTTTCAATGTATTACTATTTGATTCTATGAGCTACGAATACTCGGAAGATGGCCTGGTTGAAGCCGCAACACAGGAAGTGCTGGAAGATTTAGGCTGGACAGTGATAACAGCCTGGCAAAAAGAATCGCTGGCAACCCAGGCGGATCGTAGCAACGGCTTACTGGGACGGCTGAATAAATCCGAAGTTATTCTGGAACGCTATGTATTGCAGGCGTTACGGGTATTAAATCCAAACTTGCCGGAAATCGCTTATCAGCAAGCGGTAAGCAAATTAAAGGAAGCGGCGGCAGATAAACGCTTGCCAACCATCAACAAAGAAAAACACACTATGCTGGCCAAAGGCGTACCGGTCAGTTTTCAGGACAGCAAAGGCGTATTGCAGAAAAAAAGCATCAAGGTGTTTAATTTTGACAATCCGAGCAACAATCACTTTTTAGCGGTTAGACAGTTTGAAGTAGTAGGTCAATTGTACAATCGCCGCCCCGATGTGGTGGGTTTTGTTAATGGCATTCCGTTGGTGTTTTTTGAGCTGAAAGCCCATCACACCGATCTACGCCATGCTTTCGACGACAATCTGAAAGATTACAAAGATACCATTCCAGAAATCCTGCATTGCAATGCCTTTATTATTCTCAGTAACGGCGTTGATAGCCGCGTGGGTACGTTGACCAGTCCGTACAAATTTTTTATGGAATGGAAGCGCATCGAAGAAGACGATGAAGGCATGGTGAGCCTGGATACTTTATTACGTGGCACCTGTGCGCCACACCGCTTGCTGGATTTGTTCGAAAACTTTTTGCTATTTGATGGTGAAGGCGTGGGCATTACTAAAATCATGGCGAAAAACCATCAATTTATCGGCGTAAACAAAGTGGTCGCGCAATCAGCCAATATCGAAACTTTGCAAGGCAAGCTGGGCGTGTTTTGGCATACGCAGGGATCTGGAAAATCCTATTCGATGGTGTTTTTATGTCAGAAAATGCTGCGTAAACTGGGCGGCAGCACCACTTTTTTACTGGTTGTGGATAGGGCAGAACTGGAAAAGCAGCTTTACGATACCTTCAGCAGCGTCGGTGCGGTCACCGAAGACAATGTGCGTGCTAAAAGCCGTGACCATTTGCGGACATTGTTAACCGAAAATCACCGTTACGTGTTTACGTTGATCCATAAATTTTCGATTAATCCCAAAAAAGAAACCGACTACCCGCTGATAACTGATCGTAGCAACATCATCGTTATTTCCGATGAAGCCCACCGTACCCAGGGTGGCACATTTGCCAGTAACATGCGTTTTAAGGGCCTTCCCAATGCCTCTTATCTGGGCTTTACCGGTACGCCGATTATTAAAGGTGAAGAGGAACTTACCCGCAATATATTTGGCGAGTATGTGTCGGTATATGACTTTAAGCGGGCGATAGAAGACAGAGCAACCTTACCGGTAAGCTATCTTAATCGCGGCGAAAGGCTTGGCATTGATAATCCTGATCTGGACGCGCGGATGGCTGAGATTGTCAATGATACCGATCTGGATGATGATCAACGGCGCAAATTGGCGCGGGCGTTTAGCCGTGATTATCCTATTTTAACGTCTGAGCAGCGTTTGGATGCGATAGCCAAGGATTTAGTGTGGCATTTTAATGAGCGTGGTTATCAGGGGAAAGCCATGTTTGTGGCACTGGATAAACCAACCGCCGTGCGTATGTATGATTTAGTGATGAAGTATTGGCCAGTTTATGTGGCTGAGCTAGAACAGCGTATTGGGCAATCGAACGATCAGCAAGAAGAACGAAAACTTTTTTACCAATTAAAGAGGGTGAAAGAAACCGAAGTTTGCGTAGTAGTCAGTGGTGAGCAAAACGAAGTCGATAAATTTGCCAAACTGGGCTTGAATATTGAGCCGCATCGCAAAAAAATGGTGAATAGGGATCTGGAAACGGAATTTAAGGATGAAAATAATCCGTTTCGTTTGGCGATAGTCTGTGCCATGTGGATTACCGGTTTTGATGTGCCGTGCATATCGACAGTGTATCTGGATAAGCCGATTCAAGGCCATACTTTGGTGCAAACTATTGCCCGCGCTAATCGTGTTTATGATGATGAAAAAGAAAATGGTTTGATTGTCGATTATGGCAATGTCTATAAAAAGCTACAGGAAGCCTATTCAGTTTATGGTGATGGTGGAAATGATCCGAAAAAACCGAAAATTAAGGTAGAAAAATTAACTGAAATGATAGCTAAGCTGGAAAAAGCCATTCTGGCGGTGCGTGAGTTTTTACAGACAGTCGGGTTTGATTTGGATAAATTGATCCATGCTAACACCGCAATGGAAAAATTGAGCCAATTACAACAGGCTGCCAATGCCGTTTGTTTAAATGAAACCACTCGAACCCACTTTGAAACCGCTGCGCGTGAAGTTTTTCATAATTACAAGGCGTTGTACCCTGAGCCAGAAATCAAACCGTTTATGCAGGCATTCAATGCCATTGAAGCGATATACGGTAAGCTGAACCAAAAAATTAAAACAGCAGATATTTCTGATGTGATTCGCAGGCTTCAGCAAGAAGTGAATATGAGTGTAGACATTACCGGTAACGCAGTGAATGAAAACGATGCCATTGATCTGAGTACCCTTGATTTTGACAAACTACGTGCGGCCTTTGCCAAATCGAAACAAAAAAATGCCGTGGTTTTCGATCTGCAAGCTGCCATACAGAAAAAGCTGGAGAAAATGGTTCAGCAGAATCCAATCCGCTTGAAGTTTTACGACAAATATAAACAGATCATTGAGGAGTACAACAAAGGCAAGGATATGCAGGCCGTACAAAAAGCCTTTGATGATTTGAATGACTTTATGAAAAATGACCTGACACCGGAAGCAGAACGGGCTATGCGTGAGGGTTTGAATGAAGAAACCCTGGCAATTTTTGATTTGTTGAAAAAACCGGAATTGACTAAGGTGGAGGAAGTAAAAGTTAAAGAGGTTGCCAAACAGACATTAGCGGCATTGAAAGCAGAAAAATTGAAAATTGATCACTGGCGAGATAGTATTCAGGTGACCGCACAAGTTAAAACTTTGATTGATTATAATTTGCAGTGGTTACCGCAAGAATCTTATCCCGATGACGAAGTGGATATTAAAAGCCTGTTGGTTTACCAGCATATTTATGCCAATTATCAGGGCTCAGGAATGAGCCGGTATGGCTAATGGCGATTGTAACAGGCTTTTTGGTCTATGTACGTGGGGCAAGCCCAAAATGCGCAAGTGTAACGCTTTCTCATGCAAAACCCTGAAGCAAATAAATTCTGCTCCCTCAAGATGTCCTAACCATTGATAATTGAATGCGCTCCATCAAGTAACACAGGCAATCTTGTCGAATAATTTTCTCATCAAAAGTCAACATCGACGGCATGCTAGGGCGAATAAGCTGTAGCTGCTGATTATCGACACTAAAAAATTCATGGCCGACTTCCTCTCCCAAGTCATTATAGACAAGTAAAGGGGCAAGTTGATTGGCTTTAACTTTACCAAACACAGTACCCGATGCAACCTCGGCAAAATTGAAACGTTCCAAATCATTATTCAGGAGCAAATCAGACGCGCTGTTTTGAAAACTAAAGTCGATGTTGTCACGCACTTTCACTTGCGCCACCGTGTGAAACAAATCGATGTCCTGGGCATGGATAGCCTGTTCTGGAAAGTCGGTTAAATGCAGGCAACTGTCTAAAAATTCCAACGTATGATCCACCCCGTAACGTTGCCCTGGACGGCCGCATTCGAGTGTCACTGCTGGACAAAGCCTTGCAAAGGCCGCAGATTGAACCCCTTTGGGGTGGGTAAAATAAACCACTAGTCGACCGAAAAGCCTGGCAAGTTGCAAAAAATCCGCGTCCAGGCTGTTGATGCAGGCGTAATGCGGATTTAAGCCGGTATTATTGTGGACATCAATGCTGGCAAAGACTTGCCGCGCCTGCATAGTGTCAACAATTTCCTGGGCCATCAGCGTTTCACTGGAAATTGGCAAGGTAGTGCCTGGCCAAATACGGTTAAAATCAGGCTGCTGCTCCAATCGCCGAAGATTCTGGCTCGCCGCCAGAGTATTGCCAAAAAATAGCGATAAGGCTCGCGGCAGCGTTTGCTGCCAGTATTTTTTTAGCAGGGCGATTAAAGCAAAAAAACCGGTGGGTTCGTTACCGTGCAGCATAACCGAAATGAACAAGGGTTCGGGTCGCTTTCCTGGCAAATGGATTAACGTTGGTTCCGGCAAAATGCTGTGCAACATGTCGGGCGTTGCATCAAATAAAGCTGGCGGTAATTCCTGTAATTGTTTCAGCATGGGGTTGTTATTAAAGCGGCCATTCACTCACCGGGTTACCGGCGTTTTGTTGTTGAAGATACTGGCGCGTCAGTTCCAAAAAATCATGGTGTTTTTGGATAAACCCAATTTGCCATTGGCTACCCGTTTGGTGATTGCTCACGCGCTGTTGTATGACATCCAGGTACAGCTTACTGTCTGCCGAATCAACATTAAGCGTCTTTAAACCGGCTCTGGCGCGAGGCAAAAGTTCAGTGAGCAGTAACTGGCGTAACGTGTGTTTTTGACCGTCTTTCCACATAATATGACTGTCCAGTCCGTGACGCGCCGCCTGATAAAAGTTGTCTTTTGCCCAAGAAAAGCTTAAAAAATCGCCTTGCTGGATGATTTCATCACATAAGTTTTGGCTCAAACCGTAATAAAACGCCATGTTGGCAATGCTGTCAATGACCGTGGGGCCGGCGGCAGGGGTTCGATGTTCAATGCGAATGTGTGGGGAGCCATCTTGATCGAAGCCGACCAAGGGCCGGTTCCAACGCCAAATGGTGCCGTTGTGCAGGCGTAAATGCTCAAAAGCGTTGGGATTATCGCTTAAGATGGAAGGCAGTAACACCGGGAAAAATGCCAAATTTTCTTCAAAACATTCCATAATTGATTTTTTGGCATAACCGGAGCCGAAACTGACCCGGTTCAAGGGGCCTTGAGCAATTCCTGCATAGCCACCGGTTTCGACGGCTTGTTCGAAAAGCGGAATTCTCGATTCTTGCCAAAGCTGCTTTCCAAATACAAAAGGGGAATTGGCACAGGCCGCAACCATGGCGGCCGAACTTATCATGGAAGCGTTGTAAAAATGGTGTGCGAGGGATAAAGGTACTTGAATATGGGTTTGTAACGAGGTGGTCGCTGATTCCAACATGACATCGTGATGGTCAATTTTTAAATGCTCATGCCCCACAATATCCACATGAATGGGTTTACCCCGGGACCGGAAAATTTGTTCATTAAGTGCGCGATAACGGTTTAAGTTGGACATATTGCCCAGATGTAAATCACTCTGTTTCAGCGTGGGTAAAACACCGATCATCAACAAGTGACTGTTCAATTGCTCGGCTTGGTGCCGGGCAGCCTCCCAAATGGTTTGAAGCTGCGTATGTAACTGGCTGAAAACCTTATCGGCCAAAGAAGTTGGCAGACAATTAAACTCTATATTAAATTTTGCCAGCTCAGGAAAAGCCAAAGGGTGCTTGAAACACTCCAAATAATATTCATTAATGGCAGCAGGTTGCAGCTTGTCATCGACTAACCAGGCTTCAATTTCAAAGCCAGCCATTGGCGTATGCATTGAGCAACCTTGCTGGGCAAGGACTTGTTTGAGCAAATTGGTTTCGCGGCTTAGTCGATGATGAAAACGTTCAAAGTCAGCAGAATCAAAATGTTCTAGCGCTATTTCTTGACCCATAAACTCTACTCCAAATGTAATTTTTAACCATCATAGGTTTTTTAAAGCAACCAGTACACCGAACCTTTGAACCTTTAAATCATTTTCGCCCGTGCCGTGGACAGGGGCTGACTTTAAGACTTCCCACATTTTCAGCAACACCTTGAAAGATCTGGCCACCCATATCCTCACCGCCATTAAGTTAACGAAAAAAGTCCCCTCTCCTGCTGGAGAGGGCTAGGGTGAGGAGGATAAAATCAACAAGTTAAATTTCCCCTCATCCCAGCCTTCT
>SBAV01000186.1 GCA_005239965.1 Methylobacter tundripaludum | reverse complement strand
GGGCGAGTTCGTTGAAAAAGCTCATGTCGAGATACAGTTTGTGATCGCCAGGGCAATAGAAAGGCCCCATCGCCGCTTCGCCGAAGCCGCAGGCGGATTCAATCTGGCCACTGTACAGGACTAGCTTGGGCCGTTCGTACCGGCTACCGGCTTTTTGGAAGATGTCACCCCAGGTATCTTCGGTGTCGGCCAGAACTACAGACATGAATTTTTTGAGTTGCTCTTCTTGCGGGTTGCTAGGCGCTGCCTTTCGGGTTTGCTGTTGTGGCGGGGACATGTTGCCGAGCGTGCTTAATATGATGGAAGGATCGACGCCCATGAACAGGGCAACCAGCGCAAGCGCAATAACGCCTATGCCGCCGCCCACTGTCCTGCCGCCTATGCCCATGCCACGGCGGTCTTCGATATTATCACTTTCTCGTCCGTTATCTTGGCGCATCTTATTCTCTCCTCACGGTTAGCTTTTTAAGTCCACTTTGGCTCGATTCCAGTAATCACTCAGTTCTTCCAGATTGCAATCCTTCAAGGTTCGCTTTGAGGTCTCTACCTGTTGCTCAATGTACTGAAAGCGTTTAACGAATTTTTTGGTGCTTTTCTTTAGGGTTGTTTCTGCATCCAGATTGAGGTGCCGCGCCAGGTTTACCGTGACCAGCAACAAATCACCGACTTCTTCCTCGATATGGGTTGCGTTGCCAGATACCCAGGCTTCCCGTACCTCATTTAATTCTTCCAGCACCTTGTCAAAAACCGGCAGCACATCCGGCCAGTCAAAGCCGTGATCGGCGGCGCGATCCTGGATTTTTTTACATTCTATCAGCGCCGGTTGATTGTTGGCGATACCCGATAATACGCTCGCTTTTTTTACCGTTGTGTTTTTTTGCCGGCGTTCTTCCGTTTTGATTTGTTCCCAAGCCTGATGGCGTTCTTCATCGCTATCAAATACCGCATCGGCGAACACATGCGGGTGCCTTCGGATCAGTTTTTCGCTGATGCCTTGCGCGACCTGTTCAAAGTCGAATAAACCAAGTTCCTTGGCGATTTGCGCATGAAAGACCACCTGCAAGAGCAAGTCGCCCAGTTCGTTGCGCAATTCATCCAGATCGTTGCGCTCAATGGCATCAACGACCTCGTAGGCTTCTTCAATCAGGTACGGAATCAGGCTGCTGAAATTCTGCTTGAGATCCCAGGCGCAACCCCCGTCTGGATGGCGCAGGCGTGCCATGATGTCGAGCAGTTGTTGGGTATTGTTTAGCATAAGTCGATCAAAATGAAGAGCCAAAATTGTCGTAATAACGTTGATGAAACTCGTCCATATCAAAACCATGGTTTTGAGTGCCGTTGTGTTCAATTTTAATGGTCCCCATGAGCGAGGCAATCCTGCCTGTGACTTCCCAGCTCATGTCATTCATCAAGCCGTACAGTAATCCTGCCCGATAGGCATCGCCGCAACCGGTCGGATCAAGCAACTGTTTCGGTTTGGCCGCCGGAATAGAAATACACTGTCCTTTGGTGTAGATTTTTGAGCCGTTTGCGCCCAGGGTAATAATCAGCGCTTCCACTCTTTCTGCTATTTGTTCCAGCGACAGGCCAGTGCGTTCCTGCATTAATTCCGATTCATAATCGTTTAACGTCACCCAGGCGGCTTGGTCAATAAACGTGCGCAGCTCATCGCCATCAAACATCGGCATACCTTGGCCGGGATCGAAAATAAACGGGATGCCCAGTTCGGCAAATTGTTCGGCATGGAGCTGCATACCCTCCTTACCGTCTGGTGATACGATACCTATGGCGATGTCTTGGTCATCAGTGGGAACTGAATTGAGGTGTGACAAACTCATGGCACCGGGATGAAATGCGGTAATCTGGTTGCCCTCTTCATCAGTTGTGATATAGGCCTGGCCGGTGTAGTTGTTGTCCAGAATGCGGATATACGGACTGGACAGGCCAGTTTGGCCCAACCATTGGGCGTAGGGTTCAAAGTCATGGCCTACAGTAGCCATAATTGCAGGCTGTTCTCCCAGTAACTTTAGGTTATAGGCAATATTGCCTGCACAGCCGCCGTATTCGCGGCGTAGTGTAGGCACCAAAAACGATACATTCAGGATGTGCACCTTTTCCGGCAAGATATGGTTTTTGAATTTGTCATGAAACACCATGATGGTGTCATAGGCCATAGAACCACAGATTAACGCACTCATTACTCTTTTTCCTTTAAAATAAAATTAATGTCCAGGTGATTGCAGCCCAAGCTAATGATGTCATCACAGCGGCAGAGCCTATGTCTTTGGCGCGGCCTGATAACTCATGGTGCTCAAGGCCTATACGGTCAACGGCGGCCTCTATTGCCGAATTTAACAGCTCGACCAGCAAAACCAGCACCATACTGCCGATGAGCAAGAGTTTTTCGACGGTGGTTTGCCCCAGCCAGATTGCCAGTGGTGTGGTTACGACAAAGAGCATCACTTCCAGCCGGAAAGCTTCCTCATGTTGCCACGTTGCTTTGTAACCAGCCGCAGAAAAAAAACACGCATTAATCAGACGCTTAATGCCTCTTGCTTCTTGATAAGCCATTAAAACAATCTCCCTTATTGATCTATCATTGTTTGATAAGCATCGGCATCCATCAAACTATCCAGCTCTGCTAGGTTGCCAGCCTGAATACAAAATAGCCATGCCTGGTAAGGTTCATCATTGACCTGGTAAGGTTCATCCCTCAGGATGTCATTAATAGCCACGACTTTTCCTGACACCGGACTGTATAAGTCGGACGCTGTCTTAACGGATTCCACGACTGCACAGTGTTGTTGTGCCTGTAGGTCATCACCGGCTGCCGGCAGCTTGATGTAAACCAGATCGCCTAATTCCTGTTGTGCAAAGTCAGTAATACCAACGCGAACGATATTATCGTCTTCCAGTTTTGCCCATTCGTGGGATGTTGCATACTTTAAGTTTTTCGGTAAATCAATCATATCGGATTCTCGAACACGTGCGTTAAGTTTTTGTGGGTTTATCAAAGCCGATACATTTTAAAATGTTCATCCGGCGCATGACAGGCATTATACTTTAACGCCACCCTAAACAACTTACCCTAACCATGCTTTTTTCTCACGATGGATCATTTCGTTTAACACATGTGTTGTTGATCTTGGTTGTGTTGACGACAACTGCTGTTTTTGCAGATGACGACGATAAGCAACCGGACACCGCTGGTGAGGTAAATGCTCAGCCGGCTATTGTTATTGATGAAAAAACTCAGAGGACAGTTGGCTTACAAACCACACCGCTTCAATCCAGCCAGTTTCATACCGAGTTTGCCGTCACGGGTAAGGCCATTACTGTACAGCCGTTGTTGGCACTGCGTAATCGCTATTTGGCTTTGGCAAATGAGCATAATCAATTATTGGCAAAATTAAAACAAGCCGAACAGAATAAGCAGCGCCAGCAGGATTTATACCGCCATGGCGTAACGTCTATGCGTAATTTACAGGAACAACAACTGCAATGGCAAACTGATAAGGCGCAAGTTGATGCTAATACCTTTCAAAGCAAGGCCATTATTGATGAAGCGCGTTTGGCTTGGGGGACAAAGCTGGCTGCATGGACACTCTCAACCGATGCTAACAGGTTGGCAGGTTTTTTATCCGGCCAAGATGTCTTGCTGCAAATTTCTCTACCCGCCGACAGGCATTTGTCCCATGATATGAATGTGATTTACGTTGAGTCGTCAGGTCATCGCGATAAAGCCAGTAAAGCACGGTTGATTTCAGAAGCGCCGCAAACAGACACGGCGTTGCCGGGGCAGAGTTATTTTTTTCAGGGGCAGGGCCGATTCATCAAGCCAGGTATGCGGGTTGTTGCGTGGATACCAGAGAAAAAACAGGTGCTGCCGGGTGTGATGATCCCTAAGTCAGCGGTAATTTGGTTGTTGGATCAGGTGGTTGTTTATGTGAAAACCGGCAAAGACAAATTTAACCGGCGTATCGTCACCGATTATACCGTTTCCCCAGAAGGCTATTTTACTGCGATGGGTTTTGAGGCTGATGAAGAGATTGTTACCACCGGTGCGCAAATGTTGTTATCGGAAGAGCAGCGCCGACAAATTCCTGATGAGGATGATTAATTGTTAGCGACTATCCTGTATTATGCGCGTTCATTAATGATTTCATATCGTCCACGGAAAACACAAAAAAGCACGGAAAAAATGAATAGGGAGTTTTTGTACAGAGAAGAGTGCTACCAAATACGAGGTGCTGCTTTTAATGTATATCGAGAAATGGGTAATGGTTTTCTTGAGGCGGTTTATCAGGAGTGTATGGAAAAGGAATTATTAAAACGCGGGATTCCATTTGTTGTACATCAAGAGCTAAGGCTTTTCTACAAAGGCGAGATGTTGCAGAAAACTTATGTGCCTGATTTGATTTGCCATGAAGCTATAATTGTTGAACTTAAAGCTAGTGCTATTACAACGGGAGCGGACAAGGCGCAGGTATTGAATTACCTGAAAGCAACAGGAATGCATCTGGGGTTGCTGGTTAACTTCGGTTGTTACCCGAAAGCAACGGTCGAACGAATTGTACTGTGAGCCAAGAAAAAACTAGGTTGTCCACGGAAAACACAAAAAAGCACAAAAAGTGAAAATTCCGTGTTTTTTGTGTTTTCCGTGGACAATAAAAAATATAATCCAATAATTTAATCTTAATGACTGATACAACAAAATTCTGGGCGGTGGTGCCCGCTGCCGGTGTGGGCAAGCGTATGAACGCTGATCGTCCCAAACAATATTTATTGCTGGCCGGTAAAACCGTGTTGGAACAAACCTTATTGCGCCTGTTACAAGCAGATGTTTTTTCTGCGATTAGCGTAGCGATTTCTGTAGAAGATCCGTATTGGCCGGAGCTTGAAGTAGCCAGCCATGAAAAAATCATCACTGCACCCGGCGGTAAAGAACGGGCGGATTCGGTATTGTCGGGGTTAAAGTCTATATGTGCTATGGCATCTGATGATGATTGGGTACTGGTGCATGACGCGGCACGGCCTTGTCTTACATCTTCTGATATACATCATCTGATTAATTCATTGGTTGATGACGAGGTTGGCGGTATTTTGGCCTTATCTTCACATGACACCTTAAAAAACGTACAGGGCACTAGCATTCTGGGGACATTGGACAGAAGCCATATCTGGCGGGCATTGACGCCACAAATGTTTCGTTACGGCATGTTAAAAAACGCACTTGAAGCCGCAGAAGGCAATCTCGCTGTCACTGATGAAGCCAGCGCCTTGGAGCTGCTTGGCCTGCAACCTAAAATCGTCGAAGGTCGTCCCGATAATATTAAAATCACCCGGCCTGAAGACCTGGCATTAGCACAATTTTATCTGGAGCAACAATGATTAGAGTAGGGCAGGGCTATGATGTGCACCGTTTTGGCGACGGTGACCATATTATTTTGGGCGGCGTTAAAATTCCGTATGAGCATGGCTTGATAGCACATTCAGATGGTGATGTGGTGTTGCATGCCTTGTGTGATGCCTTGTTGGGTGCGCTGGCGTTGGGTGATATTGGCAAGCATTTTCCGGATACCGATCCTGAGTTTAAAGGCGCGGACAGCCGGATGTTGCTGCGCCATGTTTACGGTATCGTACAAGAAAAAGGTTATCGTTTGGTGAATGCCGATATGACAATTATTGCCCAGGCACCAAAAATGGCACCGTATATTGCGGCCATGTGCGCCATTATTGCCGAAGATTGTCAGGTTGAACTCGATTGTATTAATGTTAAGGCGACGACGACTGAAAAGCTGGGGTTTGAAGGGCGTAAGGAGGGGATTGCTGTGCAGGCGATTGCTTTGGTTAAAAAAACATGAGCTATTTTCCTTGTCCATCTTCAAGGGAGTGTGGGTTATAAAGTGATACTCCATGCGTGTTTAACGGCTGATATACCGGGGGCTCCAGTTCAAGTGGCGCCTCTTGACCACTGTGATGCTGTCCGAATTGATCTGGCCATTACAAGTTTTCTTTAGCATTGCAAAATTTAGGGATGGTTACGCCCTGCGTAGAAGGTAGCCTGCATAAAATGCAACGCAATACGAGAAAACCCACGTCACAAAAACTGGATTCCGCAAGCTCCATCCAGGCGTGCTAGACTCAAAACCAAATAAAGACTAAAATTAGTCCTATTCAATTCACTACGAGTAAATCCGTGAAATATTCATCCCATATCAAGCCCATCAGCTACCTTAAAAGCCACACTGCCGAAATTGTTAGAGATATTTCAGAAAACCGCGAACCTTTAATTATTACCCAAAACGGCGAAGCCAAACTTGTTGTCATGGATGTAAAAAGCTACGAAGAACAGGAAGAAACCTTCGCCCTATTGAAGATTCTAGCGTTCGGCAACCACGAGATTGAGCGAGGGAGGTTTCGCGATGCAGAAGAACTATTTTATGAACTGGATAATGCCGACCACCCATGAGCTTCAAAGTTGTTATTTTGGAATCGGCTGAGTATGACTTGAAAGATCTCAAGCAATACATCATCAACAACTTTTCGCTTGTGACTTGGCATGACACTTATAGCAAACTCAAAACGTCTATCCGCAACTTGCAAAATTTCCCCCTGGCCGGTTCTATCCCCGAAGAACTTAACAGGCTAAATATCAGCCAATACAGGCAAGTCATCTCAGGAATGAACCGCATTATCTATGAAGTGCGGCAAGATACCGTTTACATCCATATCATCGTCGATGCTCGTCGAGACATGCAATCGCTACTGACAAGACGGCTTTTACGAACTTAACCAAAAATACACAATCGACTTGTTAATAATTCAAGCAAATAGAAATAAGTAATTTCTCATTAGTTGCAAGTAGCCATATTTATCAATAACTTACAACTTTGAAAATTTGCTAAAATTCGAATTTTTTCTTGTCTTGAAAGAAAAAATCAATGACTTACGATTGATTGGCATTAAAAATATTGAATTTCTCACTTTTTTCGCGCTGTAACCCATTGATTTATAAGCTACCTGCAACTAATGAGAAGTTACTCTGTATGTAAGAAACCACTTGATATTCAGCATATTTTTTGTGCTTTTCGTGTTTTCCGTGGACAATCCTTAAAAAAGCTAAGTTAGGCGCATAAAATCACTAATAAGGGCAATGACACATTTTGGATAGCTTAACGCGTTTACATTATCTCCAGGCACTGGGTATCGATGTATGGGTACCGAGGGTTGTGCCCAATGCTGGTGATTTAAACAGCGAAATGCCTTCTTCTACCCCAGAAGAAAGCATTGTAGATAATTTGACTGAATTGCAGGCCGCTGCCGATACCTCTTGCCCTGTGCCGATTGCAAAATCCGAACCGCCAGCAAACGATAGCTGGGATGCTTTGCAAGCAGAAGTGTCAGTTTGTACCCGCTGTGGCTTATGTAAAACACGTACCCAGACGGTTTTCGGTTCAGGTAACAAAAATGCCGACTGGATGATTATTGGCGAGGCGCCAGGGCAACATGAAGATCAGCAGGGACTGCCGTTTGTCGGCAATGCAGGGTTGTTGTTGACGGAAATGTTGCGGGCAATCGGCTTAAGCCGGGAAGATGTTTTTATTACCAACATATTAAAATGCCGGCCACCGAATAACCGCGACCCCAAACCCGAAGAAGCGGAAAGCTGTAATGAATATTTACTTCATCAATGTGCTTTGGTCAAACCCAAAATTATTCTGGCGGTGGGGCGTATTGCCGCGCAGACCTTATTAAAAACCGAAGCGCCGTTAAGCCGGTTGCGCGGTAAAGTCCATACTTTAAATAATACGCCAGTTATTGTAGTCTATCACCCCGCGTACTTGTTACGCACCCCGTCGGAAAAGCGTAAGGCTTGGCTGGATTTACAATTGGCAGTGCAGACGATTAAAGACATCAAAGGTTAGTTATGCGAGGACTGTTGGACAAGATTAAAAG
>SBAV01000379.1 GCA_005239965.1 Methylobacter tundripaludum | reverse complement strand
TGGATCGCATGTTGGGTAAAGGCCAACTGGGTCTTTCCCTAACCTACCCCCACAATGCGCTAGTGGTAGATTCCGCTGCATCCGCCACCCAACTGGCAACCGGCAAATTCTCTGGCTCGGAAATGTTGGGCTTGGATAAAGACGGCAATCCGCGAGTCAATATCATCGAACAAGCCAAGCGTTTGGGCAAAGCCACAGGATTGGTTTCCGACACCCGCATCACCCACGCCACCCCCGCTGCATTCGCTGCGCACCAAACTCACCGCAGCCAGGAAAATAACATTGCCGAAGATTTACTAGCGGCAGAACCCGACGTGATGCTATCAGGCGGATTCATTTATTGGATACCTGAACAAGCCAATGAGCCGCAATCGCCACTGCACGAGCAGTTATCTAAGCTAGTAGAGCGCAACTTTCCCGTGAAATCAGCACGTAAGGACAATAAAAACCTGCTGTACACTGCCCAACAAAAAAATTACACATTGGCGTTTAATAGGGCGCAATTGCAACACGCGCATGGAAAAACCTTGGGGCTGTTTGCCGGTTCGGGCATGGCCAATGCCATTACCGAAAACCAAAACAAAGGCAACCCCGCGCATACCGAGCCGACTTTAAAAGAAATGTCGGAAAAAGCCTTAGAAATCCTCGATCACAATAACAAGGGTTTTTTTCTGATGATTGAAGCCGGGCAAATCGACTGGGCTTGTCATCATAATGATACCGGCCTGCTGCTACACGAAATGCTACGCTTTAACGACACCCTTAACGCTGTCCTGGATTGGTCGGAAAAACGCAACGACACACTGGTAATCGTCACCGCCGATCATGAAACCGGGGGCTTTGGCTTTAGCTATTCGAGCGCGAATCTCCCAAAAGGCCGCAAGTTACCTGGCCACGCCTTTGCCGATGGCACACTGTTCAAGCCTAATTACAACTTTGGCGACCCTGTAATACTGGACAAACTGTACGCCCAACAACGCAGCTATCATGACCTATTTACCGAATTTGAGGCCTTGCCTGTAAATCAGCAAACACCCAAGGCCCTTGTTGAGCTGGTCAACCGGCACACATCTTTTGCCATTACCGAAGCAGATGCGGTAACCATCCTGAAAACCAAACGGAATCCCGCACATCAAGCCGATCCTGAACATAACGTAAAAGAAGTGCCAGTTATGCCGGTAAATGATGCTTTTTATATGAATAACATGGAAAAACGCGAAAACCTGCTAAGCCAAGCTGTCGCCACCCGTCAAAGCGCAGTGTGGGCAACAGGGATGCACACCAGCACACCCGTGTACGTTTTTACCGCCGGGCCAAAACACATCACAGACTCGTTTACGAAAATTTTGCACCACACCGAGTTAGGCCAGTTAGCCATTGATGCTCTACAATGTTCCGGATCTAACGCCGCGTGCAATAAGCCGCATCACACTACCCAAGATGGGGAGTAGATAATCCGCCATGAAAATATTTCTAATCGCTATCTTGGTTATATTAATTAACGGGCTATTGGCCTGGTTAATCAACTTGCCCCAGGATGTAGGCCAGGATGTGCCGCAAGGCAAACTGAACAGCTTATCATTTGCACCGTTTCGCGCCGGTCAAAGCCCATTGGAGGAAAAGTTTCCTAGCACTGAACAAATCGACGAAGATTTGCGCTTGTTGTCCCAAAAAACCCACACTGTCCGCACCTACGCCAGTGCCGGGGTGTTCAATACCATACCGGAACTGGCCAGAAAGCATGGTCTGAAAATGATTCAAGGGGCATGGATCGGGTTCGTCAAAAAAGACATTAGAACTGAGCTTCAGGAGCTGATCCATGCCGCCAATACTTACCCCGATGTTGTCAAACGGGTAATTGTCGGCAATGAAGTGTTGTTGCGCGGCGAAATGGCGCCGGAAGAGCTGATTGGGTATATCCGTGAGGTAAAGGCTTCGGTAAAACAGCCGGTTTCCTATGCCGATGTCTGGTCGATGTATATGAAAAATCCTGAATTGATCAAGGAAGTCGATTTTATCACCATCCATATCCTGCCCTATTGGGAAGATGAGCCAATTCCTGTCAGCCAAGCCCCTGCCCACATTGCCAGAATCTATAATATTGTGAGGAAAGAAGCAGACACTATTGCGCCCGGCAAACCTATCTTGATCGGTGAATCCGGCTGGCCGAGCGCAGGACGGCAACGCGGCTGGGCAGTGCCTGGCGTCACCAATGAAGCCCAATTTATTCGCGGCTTGCTCAAGGTGGCCGCTGAAAATAAATTTGATTACAACATCGTCGAAGCTTTCAATCAACCCTGGAAAGATGCCCTGGAAGGCGTGATTGGTGCAAACTGGGGTATATTTACAGCGGATCGTAAACATGACGTTTTCCCGCTGACCGGTAAAGTCTATGAAAACGCCAACTGGCTCAAGCAATTTGGCTATTCGTGTGTTATTCTGCTGACCGCCGTCTTGTTTTACCGAAAAAAACTGCAAGCCCTCACCCCATCCAGCACGGGTGTTTTTTTGCTGTTCTTACATATCCTTAGCATACTATTAGTGAATCAGGCTTGTCAGGCATGGTACACCAGTTACAATCCTACCCATTATCTGCAATCGTTGACAGCCGTCAGCTTAAATTCTCTTTTGGTGATCTTATTAGCCCAACGAGCAGCTCACATACTCAATAAACAAACCCCAGACCTAAAAACCGGATTATGGCTTTGCAGCTTCTACTTACTGTTTTCGGCACTGGCTATTTATAGAACCTATACCTTGGCCACCGATGGCCGTTATATCAGCTTTCCGTTTATCCTAACAGTCATTCCTGTAGCTGGATTATTGGGGTTAATGATTACAGACTATTGGGCCAACAAACCCTTAGCAGAAAAAACCCTGGCACTCGATGCCTTGCTGGGTAATCAACACAGTTGGGTACACCCTAAAATCATCGGTTACAGTTTGCTGGCAATGGTTGTTGGGCTGATTATCGGTGAAATCCGTGCTTTCATGGTCGGACGAGACTTCATACTCGAACACCCTGAATTTATCCACCGATTTGGACGGGCTTTTGTTTATACCATTACCAATCTGCAATTGGTGCAATGGCTAATCAGTTTGATTATACTCGCATTTGCTTTTTTGCTTTGCAAACAGCGAACCTACCGCCTACGCTAAAATCATCCATGTCACAAACACTCACAGTTACTTTAGAAACCGGCTTATTGCACATCAATATTGAACCGGGATCGATTCCACTTAAGCGCTTATTGGGCTTTGCGGCACGGATCAGCAGCAAGCGCAAGTTTTTGTTGGTCAGCAAAATATTGGGCAAGCATTATCCGGTATCGCCACGGTTGATGAGTTGGTCTTACCGCACTTTGGCACGCGCCGTTTTAAAGCGCGGACTAAGCGGCGAATCACTTTGGCTAGGCATGGCGGAAACAGCAACCGGCTTAGGCTACGGCGTGTTTGCAGCGGCCTACCGTGAAGGGATACCGCAAAGTTTATTCATGCAAACAACCCGCTACCATCTGGAGGGCGTTGAGCGCCTTGAATTTAAAGAAGCGCACAGCCATGCCACTGATTTTTTTTTGTATTACCCGGATACCTCAGAACGCCAACAGCAGTTTTTATACGCCCAAACGTTGGTGTTAATTGACGATGAGATCAGCACCGGCAAAACCTTTTTACGGCTGATACAAGCTTACCAGGCCATTAACCCCAATCTGGGCAAAGTCTTTATCGTCAGTTTAATCAACTTTGCCAATCCGAGTGACCGCAAGGCTTTGGAGGCAGAAGCAGGTGTAGCAGTGGAGTGGGTTTCGCTCCGGCAGGGCTGGTTTCATTTTGAAGAACACGAAAATGCAGAACTGGCCAGTATTACCGTAAATGTGTCCGGCAATGGCCACTGTAAAAAACAGTTATTCGGCTGGCCAGGACGACAAGGCTTGAATGCACCCATCGCCTTGGAAAGCAATGTTGTTGATACCTTGCTGACTTACTTTAAAGCATGTCCGGCAACTGCCAAAACATCGATACAACCCATTCTGATTTTAGGCTCAGGGGAATGCAACACCCCCGCCTATCTACTTGGACGAGAACTGGAACGTAAAGGCTTTAACGTAAAAGTACAAAGCACCACGCGCTCGCCTATCCATAAAAGCAACGATATTGCCTCGGTTATCCAATTTGAAGACAACTACGATGACGGCATTCCCAATTTCATCTACAACCTGAATCCCAGTGCCTACCAGGAAATCGTCTTGTGCCACGAAACCCCCTTGTGCAAGTCACTGTACACGCTGCTCGACCAATGGCACGCCATCAGCGCACGCATAGACCTTCCGGCAAACTCAACCCATGCAACCCTACATTTTTTTAGACCTTGACGATACGCTGTTTCAAACGCTGAGAAAATGTGCCGAGGACGATCATCCCCGTTTACAACTGCGCGCCACCCTGCCGGACGGTACGCCGAATTCTTATGCCACCCATAAGCAACAATGGTTGTGGCAATGGCTGGCCAGAGATTTCAAACTGGTTGCAGTGACTGCACGGGACTTTCATGCTTTTGGGCGTGTTGATTTGCCCTTTCAGGAAGAAGTGGTGTTGAATCATGGCGCAGTTATTTTAGACAAGAACCGTAATGTCGATGCCGTGTGGATGGCCAAAATACTCGATGCATTGCCGTTGTATCATGAAAAATTGCTGGAAGTCTGGCAAGAAGTCGAAGCTTATTGTGCGTCGGACTCAGGCTTTAAACTCAGATTGGTGAAAGATTTCGATACTACCTGGTATGGTGTCATCAAACATCGCTTGGGTACCGAAGCCGCATTGCAACCACTGTTGCATAATGTAATCGAAACCCATAAATATCTTGGCGATGGCAGCCTGTATTGGCATTTAAACGGCAATAATCTGGCCATCTTGCCAAAAATTATCAACAAACAGGATGCGGTAGACTATTTAATTAAAAACTACAAGCAACGGCACCCGGACATTGTCACCCTGGCCGCCGGCGACAGCAAGACCGACGCGCCCTTCCTGGGTCTGTGTGATTACGCACTGATACCGACCAATACACAATTATTCAAAGCCTTAGCTGACGTGGTTATGTAAATAGGTAGCCATCAAATTCGTTTGAAGCCCTTGCTTAAACTTAAAATTGTTAATGACCCACATGATATAATCTCGTAAAATTAACTCAGTTTTATTTTTTATGGCGGGGTGAGTCGAAGGATTCATCCCGTTTTGCACATTTGAGGTGGCGTGTTTGAGCAAGTCTGCATTATTGGTGTTGGAAGACGGCACAGTCTTCAGTGGCGTATCGATAGGTGCTGATGGCTGCACTGTGGGTGAAGTCGTTTTTAATACGGCCATGACCGGCTATCAGGAAATTCTCAGCGATCCTTCTTATGCGAAGCAAATTGTCACGTTAACCTATCCCCATATAGGCAATGTCGGCGCCAACAGCGAAGATGACGAATCTGCCGGGGTGTTTGCCAGTGGCTTGGTGATCAGAGATTTGCCGCTGCTGACCAGCAACTGGCGCTGCGAAATGTCTTTGCAAGACTATTTGCTAAAACATAATGTGGTTGCCATAGCCGACATCGACACCCGCAAGCTCACCCGTTTGCTGCGTGACAAAGGCGCTCAGCGTGGCTCTATAGTCGCCGGAGAATCAATCAGCATTGAAGCCGCCCAACAAGCCATAGCGGGCTTCCCAGGCTTAAAAGGCATGGATTTAGCCAAGGTAGTCACAACAGGCCAGCCCTACGAGTGGACAGAAAGCGTTTGGGATTTACAATCCGGCCATCAAGCGGGTGAGAATCTTGCCAAGCACGTTGTTGCTTACGATTT
>SBAV01000523.1 GCA_005239965.1 Methylobacter tundripaludum | reverse complement strand
GTAGGGACGGCGATGGCAGTCAGTATGCCCGCAATAGTCAGGGTAATGATCAGTTCAACCAGGGTGAATCCTGACGCACTTAATGGTTTTTTGAACATAACTGATGCGTAAACCTGTCGCCGCCTATTTATAAAGTGGGGTAATAAAGTTGTTTATTACTTAAATCATAGTGTTAATTATAGGCAGAAAATCGTATTTGTGCGAAGGGGCCAATCTTTTTTATAGCCTGCAAATACCAACATCAAACGCACAAAAAGCCAATGCAGAATAATGCTATAAATCATTGGCTTAATGGGTATGCGCTTTTTGGGGAATCTACAGTTTTTACAGAACTGAGATAGGATTGATTTATTTTGGAGGTTGCTGCCCTTCTTCATCTTCCCGCGTATCGGTAATCAGCGAATAACATTCCATGACACTTTCGGTATAGTTAGTATGCGCTTCGGCCAGTTTTTTTGGCGAACCAAAAAGCGTTTTTAGTTCTTCAAAGGCTTTTTTAGGGTCAGCTGCTTTGCTGGCATTGAGCATTTTTGTATAACGCTCGTATGTCATTCTTCGATACGGATCGTAAACAAAAAAACCAGGCATGTTGGCCGATGTGGTATTGAAAACACATTTAGCCATAGCCTCTGGCGATATTTTGTAATCCTTGACATCTTGCTCTTTTTGCATATGTTCTAATAGTGCTTGCTCATAAGTTTTTTTTTCAGAACAGCCCGTAAGCAACAACATACTAAAAGAAATCAGGAAAAATTTTTTCATGGAAAAATTACCGTTGTTAATAAACTAAACAATGTAAACTGAGAATGTAGTACGGCATTATACGCATTTTTGCTAATCCCCGTATAAACTGACCTTAATTGGCCAGCGCTGTGCTCTGACCTCTATGCCATTGTCATAACAATTACTATTTCGGAGGAATTTATGTCACAACAACACCATACCTTACTGATTATCGGCGGCGGTGCCGCTGGCGTATCGATTGCAAACAACATGCGTCGCCAAAATGCCGATATGAAAATCGCGCTGGTTGAGCCGTCTGAAAAACATTACTACCAACCCGGCTTTACCATTATCGGTGGCGGTGCCTATACGTTAAAACAAGCCACCAAAAACGAAAAAGATCTGATGCACCCTAGCGTAACCTGGATCAAAGACTATGCCGAAAGCTTTCAACCAGACGCCAATACCGTAACCTTACGCTCTGGCGATACGCTGAGTTATGACTATCTCGTGGTGTGCCCTGGTTTACAGCTCGATTGGGATAAAATCAACGGCCTAAAAGAAACAATCGGCAAAAATAACGTGTGCAGCAATTATTCACCGGATTACGTTGAATATACCTGGGAATGTGTACGTAACCTGCAATCCGGCACTGCCCTGTTTACCCAGCCGCCCATGCCGATTAAATGTGCGGGTGCGCCGCAGAAAATCATGTATCTGGCCGCCGATCGCTTCCGCAAAAAAGGCATACTTGACAAGATAACTATTGAGTTTTTAAATGCAGGCCCTGCACTGTTCGGCGTGCCTTTTTTTGCCAAGGCACTCAGCCTGATTGTTGCCGACTATGGCATTAACACACTGTTTAACCACAATTTAGTCGCTATAGACGGTGCGGCCAAAACAGCCACCTTTGAAGCCACGGGCAGTGACGGTAACAAGCAGCTGATTACTAAAAATTTCGATATGATTCATGTCACGCCGCCGCAAAGTGCGCCAGATTTCATCAAAAAAAGCCCGCTGGCCAATCCGGCCGGTTGGGTTGATGTTAATGACAACACCCTGCAACACAACCGTTACAAGAATATTTTTGGCTTGGGCGACGCAACCTCAACACCCAATGCCAAAACGGCCGCAGCGGTGCGCAAACAGGTTCCGATTGTCGTTGACAACATACTCCACCTCATCAACAATAAGCAACTGGATTACAAATACGACGGTTACGGCTCTTGCCCGTTAACGACATCGTTAAATACCGTAATGTTGGCGGAGTTTTCTTATGGCGGCAAAGTAACACCATCGTTTCCGTTTTTGGATCCCAGAAAAAATCGCTTTATCTGGTGGTGGGGCAAAACTACCGGGTTCCCTTGGTTGTATTGGCATCTGATGCTAAAAGGATACCGCATTGATATTCCGCACCTGGAATCTTACGCCAAAAAATTCATCAACGAATAAGCTCTTTTCGGCGTTAACAAAGCAATGCACGTAGAGACGCAAGATTTTGCGTCTCTACTAAGACGCTTTTAATCACAACCGTTTGATCGGGGTTGTTGGCTACAAAACGATCATTTTTATCAGCTCAATCCCGGATCTATTGAATACATCAAAGATTGCACCAGCAACGAGACGTCATTCTTTTCCCGTGCATCTACAGAAAATACCGGCGGATTGATTTTAAAGGGTTTTAAATGGGCATGATAATCATTTATGGAAAAACGGTTATTTAAATCCATTTGCGTTACGCCAATCGCAACACCGGTTTTATCAATAAACGCACGAAATGATTGTAAAAAAAAGCGCATATCCTGAAAAGGATCGGCACGGGTATTATCCAGCAACAAAATTAAGCCGATACCTCCAGTAACTAGGATATCCCACATAAAGTCAAAGCGCTCTTGCCCTGGCGTTCCATAAAGATGAATTTTTTCACCGCCGCCGACATTCATGATGCCATAATCCATAGCGACAGTGGTTGTTGTTTTTCTGTCTTTGGTCATATCACTGGCAGAAGCATCTGTTTTGATGGGCGGTACATCACTGATAGCGGCTATCGCAGTCGTCTTGCCCGCACCTACAGGACCTGTGAAAATTATCTTATGCTGAATCATGGTAAATTTAAGGTAAATAACGGGGCGCTGGTTACGTTAGTGTAAATGGTCTTATATAATATTTTACGCAATATTCAACTTTTCTAACTTATTGAATTTAGGCACAGCAAATGACTTAATTCCAAATTTTCAATAAGTGGCAATTTGATAAATCAATATGTTACAGAAAAAAATCGAACATCGCGTATATTTTCAT
>SBAV01000279.1 GCA_005239965.1 Methylobacter tundripaludum | reverse complement strand
AAGGCCAACCATTTTGCGCTACGAACAAAGCTGTTCATAAAAGCAAACCAGATAGCCTATGCTGAATTACAAAAATTACGGACTGCGTAACATCAGATCCTAAAAAGAATTGATAGTGTTAAGTGGGTGTGATAACAGCCCGTTTTCGTCACTACATGCCTGTTTGTGACTTAAAAGGCATTAATAGGGTTGGTTTTTTGGCTGTTATTTAATTTTTGTCTGTTTGTGGTGTACTACACAACAACAGCATAGACAAGATTGTTTTTTAGTAGTATTAAGTAGGATTTAATACTCCCGATAATAACAAGAGGGACATCATGCAAACTGCTGAAAAACTTTCAATTACCCTCCCCGCCGAAATGGTGCGCGTCATCCGCGAAAAAGTTGGCACGGGAACCTATAGTTCTAATAGCGAAGTTATTCGCGAGGCCTTGCGCGGCTGGATGGAGCGTGAACAGCGTTTGGCGACTCTTGATGCTGCGATTGCGCGCGGCGTTGCCGATGCCGATACCGGGCGGACGCAAGAAATCGAAGCGGTACGCGAGGAATTAAAGAGACGTTTTGAATCATGAGGGTTGTTATCACCAACGCGGCCAAAGCTGACTTAGTGGAAATTGGCGAATTTATCCGCCCGCATAATCCCAAACGAGCGATTACCTTCGTCGATGAACTACTGGATCGTTGCGCCACTCTCGCCGATATGCCTAACGCCTATCCATTAGTTCCGCGTTATGAGCGCCACGGTATCAGGCGTTGTGTGCACCGGGATTACCTGATTTTCTATCGTGTCATTGAAGACCTCATTGTGGTTATCCACATCTTGCATGGTGCGCGGGATTATGAGGTGCTATTGTTTCCAACCTGATAGATAGCTATATAACTATCTATATAAATATATAGCTATACATCTAAAAAAGCTCGTATCGCCTGCTCCACCAGCTCCGTTTCAGTCACGCGTGAGCCTGTTTTTACGGATCGCTCGTAAGATTCCCGTTTGAGTGCGTTAATCAGGTCTAGGGGGAGGCGGAAAATCTTTTGCTCACGATGCACCCTGGCATTGGTCACTGGCTGGTCAATCAGCACTTGTGACTCCGCAGTGACTTGCTGTGATTTTTCTGCCTGGTTAGCAAGATCAGCGGTACCCCCTTCAAGAAAAGCGGATGGGTCTTTTTTGGGTTTGAATTGGTCGGTATCGGGTTTGGTTTTCACAACTGCGCCTCCCGGAAAAAGGCTTCAATTTCGGTGATAGCGGCATGGTCCCGGCCTAGTTCCTGCACGATAGCTCCCTCACCAATGGCACGGCGGAAAGCAACCCGCTCGCAAACTTTAGTTAGAAATACAACCAACTTCTGTTCAGCCAAAAATTCCAGCATCTCGGCGGCGTCTTTGGTACGCGGATCAACACGGGTTAGTAATACGCGCACGTCAAGATCAGGGTTGTAGTCTCGGGCCAACTCGACCACGGTCATCAGGTCGGTCATCGCGGCTGCGTCAAGATTACTGGCGCCGATCGGGATAATCGCTTTTTGCGCCAATAGCAGCGCAGAGCGCAGACCAATCGAATCACGGCCACCCGCATCAACCACAACATGCTCGAATCCATTTGCAAGCTGCTTGCCTTCGGTAAGGATCGATTTTCCGGCAAGACAGGTCGTTGTCGGGCTAGGGTCAAATTCCGGGTTGTCACGCCGCCATGCTGCCCAACTCGCGGCGCTGGCTTGCGGATCACCGTCAATCAGCAAAGTTTTGCCTAATCGTGCCAGCATCGTTGCCAGATGTACCGCCGTGGTGGTCTTTCCTACTCCGCCTTTGGTGTTTACGACTGCATAAATCATGGATTTACCTTATAGCTATATAGATAGCTATCATTATAGCTTTCTATATATCTATCGCAACCATAAAAGTTCATCCTACACCTTATAGCCTTACAATAGGCTTTCAATGTCCCGTGATCCATGGATAACGCGGACAATATCAACGCCGTCCTCAAGCGGAAAATAGAAAATCAGGTAATTCCCAATGGGTTGGCTACGCAAACCCGCCTTGAGTTCCTCGCGGCTCGTTCCCATTTGCGGGTAGTCGGCCAGTGCTAAACATCTTTCCTGAATACGATCAAGAAACCTGTCCGCGTTATGTGGGCTGTCCTGTGCGATATACCACCAGATTTCGTCAAGGTCGCTTTCGGCTTCTGGCCGTTTTAATAAACGCGGCATCAAAACTTCATCCTTCCACTTGTTGCGCAGTAAGTCGCGCTCGGCCTCGCTTCTTGATCTCCTCCATATTCAAAGGAGTGGCTTCGCCGCTGTCTATGCCTTTCTGAATTTCTCGCCTTAATTCCTCAAGCCGCAGTTCACGCAACTGGTCGCGTTCTTCCAAAAGGCGTAATGCCTCCCGCATCACCTCGCTTACCGAGTTGTAAAGGCCGCTCTCGACCTTGCCTTTCACCAGTTCTTCAAAATGTGGGTTTAGGGAAATGTTCATAGTCTTGATTCCTCCGCTTTGGCTACAAATAACAAAAAATAGCAAATATTGTTATTTATAAATCAATATTTTGAGAAAATCCACCAATAATGCATCACAACCACCTAAATCTATTCTCTTTCCATTCATGCCCATCTATCAGCCCTTGATGATAATAATCTGGCCAGTCCCAAAAAAACGGGGTGTATTCGGAGGCTCCAAAGTTCCGCGTGGCCGCATTGAATCCTATGCAGGCCAGAACGAACGCCCCGGCTACCCAATACTCACCCATCTGCCCGGTACGCAAGCGGCCACCGAACAAATGAAAGCGCCGGTCACTCCACCAACCCAGGGGGACGCCCTGTACCGTGAGCGAATCCGCAATAACATGCGATAGCCCACCGGCGCAAAAGGCAGTCAGGGCATGGTGCCAGTCCCAGACCAGAAGCGCGAACGCCAGGCCGAAGGCCCAGCCCGCGACGTAGTGTGTGACTGTGCGGTGCCTGACTCGCCGCCCCGCAAGTTGTAACACCCATTCCAGCCAATCGGGTGCAGTGCTCCCCAGTACGGCCAGCGGCACCAGTTCCGGCCGCCATACGGCCGTTACTGCACCGGCAATGGCGATGTGGTTAACCCATTTCATCGTTCATCGCCAGTTCTCAAAAGTTCGTCTTGCAGTACAACCCGTTCGTGGTTAACGGCTTCAATCATCGTCCGTTGTAGCACGTTATCGCAGTGTTCGCGCAGCGCCCTTGCCAGGGCTTCCGCGTCGGCCAAGGCGTCAACCGGATCGCGCTCAAGCGCTGAGGCAAGCGTCCGCTTTAGCCAGAAAGAGGTGGCGTAGCCATCCATTATCTTGATACATAAAGGCGTCATAAAATTCTGTCCTGCTTCAAAACCAGCGCCAATACGATAAACAGTATTTCTTTCATTGCGTCACCACTTTTAGATAATCGTTTACCTGGTCAGCTAACTCGTCTCGGCATTGGCTGGACAGGGCCAGCCTGGCGGCGGTTATCGACGCTTCCGCTGTCACCAGATCGCCGGTTCTGCTCGCCACTTCTTTTAAATAGCCGATCTGTTCCTCGGCAGGTGCGATGCCTTCGTAAACCCGGATTTGGCTGCGTGCTTCCACGCTTTCATCAATACCGATGAGTCGTAGCGCCCGGTCCCTGTCGGCAAGCGCTTTTAACAATGCGGCCACGTTCGTGGCTACCTCGCCGCGTCGTTGATATTCCTGGGTCCGTTGCCTGTGCAGTTCCTCGGCAGAGTAGAGCGGCATTTCCGCGACGATGCCTGCGTAGTAGCGGGACAGTCCGGCGGTATCAAAGGTGCTTACAGTGTTTTGTTCGGCGTACCGCAGGCCTGCAACCGATTTGACCTCGATGCCCCATTTAGGCCGCTCCGGAAAACAGTTCACTATCATCCGGAAAACCTCATCCGCATCGATCTTTGGGGATAATTTTATCGGCGGTATGTAATGGAAATCCCGTTTTTCCCCTTTTAGAGTGGGTATTTGATAGGGTTTGACATCAGGTGGCGACGGCGCTGTTTCTTGCTGGGTGTAAGTGCTGCGTATTTCAGGGGGTGCGGTTGGCGTTGGTTTTTTTATTGCGGGTTTTTCGTCTTCAAAACTGATGGGTGATTGAAATTCCCACGCTTGGGCGGCGCCGATCGACAGCCAGCCGCCAAGCATAAGGGTTAACAAATTACGCTTGTTTCGACGCACGGCTGCCGCTCGCCAGCATTTTCAGTCCACCCAAAACGGCGGCTACTTCATAAGCGCCGCCCATGAGACAGGCAAGCATGAGTATCCACATAAGTATTGACGTCGCATCATAAGCGACCTCTGAGTCAAGCCGGAAGGTTTGCGGTTCCGCGGCCAAGACATCCTTACGCAATCCTGGCGCTATTCGCCCTTCATCCGCTGCGGTCATGACCCAAACCTTGGAGGCACGTACACAGTCTTGGGCAAGTTTGAGTTTACGGCCGCTGAGATTGTGCGCGTCATCGACAAACAGCACAGCACCCGTCTCGCGCAAGTAGTCAGGCACGCAGTCAACACGTTCCCAGGCCTTAAGTTTTGACCAATGCCGTTCGTCATCCGGATTCTCGCGATTGGCCCACCAAAGTTCCAGGTGTTTTACATCCGTCCACGCGGACAGCGGGCGGACGGCGGAAAGAAATAGCGGTTTTGCTTCGACCTGCGCCCACACTCGCGCCGCGTCATTGTGTAGTCTATCCAGCCAGTAGCTTTTGCCTGACGCATGTGCGCCGGTAATCAAAACCGGTTTTTTCGTGGAAATTCCTTTTTGCTCGATCACCTGGCCGAACTTCCGGTTCTTTTTTATCACAAATGCCTGGGCATGTGGCCGTCCATCTTTCCGCTGACGCTGGTGCTTCTTTATGGTCAAAAACTGCATATTTCTTCCTTAAAAAAATAAAAAAAACGTCACGTTTTTTTAGCTATTTCGTTCAAAGCTATGGGGAATACAAGGAAAAAGCCAAAAAAAGTCTATTATTCAATTTAAACGAGCGTATAAATTGAATAAAATAATAGACCAAAAAAAGGGCTTTAACAGTGACAGCGACAACTTATGCCTACATTCGAGTTAGCACCGATAAACAAGACCTGGACAACCAACGGCACGGTGTTATCGGCTACGCGCAGAAAAACAAACTGGAACCATTGACCTTTATCGACGACACCGCCAGCGGCAAAAAGAGTTGGAAAGAACGGGACTTGGGCAAGCTTTTCGAACAAGCAAAAGCCGGTGATGTTTTATTGGTCGCCGAGATTTCACGGCTGGCACGATCTACCTTGCAGGTTTTGGAAATATTGCAGGAAGCGGCCAAAAAAGAAATTGCCGTCCATATAGCAAAATCCAACATGGTGATGGACGGTTCGCTTAATTCAAAAATAACTGCCGTGGTGCTGGGCCTGGCCGCAGAGATAGAACGCGAGTTTATCAGTTCCAGGACCACCGAAGCGTTGGCGAAGCGGCGTGCTGCCGGTCTGCCATTGGGTAGACCCAAGGGGGCTGTGAGCGCTGAGAAGAAACTGGATAAGCGTAAGGACGAGATCAGCGAACTACTGCTAAAAAATGTCCACAAGACCAGTATTGCGCGGATTGTCGGCTGTTCACCGGCGACGCTTTACGCCTGGATGGAAAACAACGGCCTGAGTCGATTCATCAAGAGCGACAAACCGCTGAAGACCAAGAAGTCCACAAAATCTGTGGATGAGTCGGGTAAAAATGGCTGAAATTAGTGCGGGTGCCTGCGGTGCTCGTGGCTTGGGGTTAGATTGTCCAGTTATTGGTCATCTGGGCTATTGATTATGTTGTTTTGCGAATCAATTGAGTCTGACCCCATTGATCTTTGCCATTGATCTTTGCATTGATCTGTTCCATTGATCTGGACCGTTAACCACAAAAGGTTCTAGGTAAGCTCAGAGAAAGAAAAAGATTCCTGTCTTGCATCATTAATCCACGTTCCACGAACTCTCCTAGACACCATGCTATATCCTCTTCCGGCATCTGAATTGTTCCTAACCTACAAATGCTCTCAATTGATTGGGGACGATCGCCGCAGGACACGTAAAGCTCAGCAAGAGGCCCCTCAAAGCTCCAAGTTTGTGCTGTTTCAAGATTACGACAATCTTCTACTATCAAATAACCATCAGTATAGCTATGAATGAGTTTCGGACGGCTATTGGGTTCATTCCACTGTCTGTTCCAATCACGTACTGCATCCGCCAGGCGTAAGTAGACTTCTTCTGAAAGCGCGCCATCATTACTATAATTACTATCTGATGTTACGCAGTCCGTAATTTTTGTAATTCAGCATAGGCTATCTGGTTTGCTTTTATGAACAGCTTTGTTCGTAGCGCAAAATGGTTGGCCTT
>SBAV01000386.1 GCA_005239965.1 Methylobacter tundripaludum | reverse complement strand
ATTCCACGCCATAATAAATCTCCGTTACCTTCCTGTTCTTGTCACCAAATCTTCATTGAGCTGTAACTGTTATGTCATATCAAATAATTATAGTGCGCTTAGCCGGTGGGTTGGTCGTTTTAGTTTTGTTCTGGTTAAAAAACCAAATCCAAGCGTTCAGTCGCCGTAAATCGTTAAGAACCATACGAACCAGAATGCACAAGTGGATTGCCGGAGCCAAGGATGGCAGGCCCCGAACACATCAACGTGGACTGGATCGGCAATCCAATAGTTTACGAAGTGAACCAAAGTCCTAGAGAAAGACTCATAGGCCGCTATCCAGCGGCCTTTTTTTATTCTGATGATACAAGCAATAGTGCTGTTTCCTTGTTTGTCATAATTACGTCACAGTCCATCTGTACAGTTTCAATTTTTTAACTGAAGGGTTGGTCTAACATTCATGAAAATTGCGGTTAGGTATTTTATTATCGCTATTGCTATATCAGGTTTGGTATTGGCAAGCTATTTCGCTCTGAGTGGTTTTACTCATTCCACGTCGTCTAAGCCGTACAAGCTGAGCAGACTTTTCCCTGAAGATGCCAACGCATCCGTCACCTTTGATGAAAGCATTATTGCCACGCCATTACTCGATAACTCTCAAGATCGGCCCTTTATTATTGTACCCGTGTCCAATGGTGTGATTGCGGCATTGGACAGCGAGACGGGTGCTCTGGTTTGGCAAATCAAAGTACCTGTGCCCAAAAATCAACAGGCTCAAATTATTTCTACGCCGGTCATCATAGGCAGTAAGCTGGTTGTCCTGTATCAATGTCTTGAAAAAGGCATTCGTACCAGTCATCGTTTAGTTGTTGTCGATCTGGACCAAAGACAGTTGGATGAAAGCTTTCCAGTGTTGGTGTTATCTGCTGAAAAACCTGCTGCGGATGGCGTTTCAGCCGTTAAATTCAATCCGCCGACGGCTTTTTCTCATTCTGCCCTCAAACATGCGATCAGGCCGGATTCAAAATGGGGAAGTCTCTATATCGCTTTCGGCAACGCGGGAGATACACAACCTTACCATGGCTGGTTGTTTGAGATTGATATGGATACTTGGCAGCAACAAGGCGCAAAACAGGCGATCCGTAACATATTATTGACTACGCCGGAATCGGAATGCCCTGTTACCATGCAATACGGCACCCAAGAAATGATTTGCGGCGGCGGTATATGGACACCGGCAGGGCCACAGTTGTATCCGGCTGCTGATAGTTTTGAATTATTCGTACCTACCGGCAATGGCCAAATTGATCTGGCACGCCATGATTATGCCAATACCGTCATGCGCGTGCCGCCGAACCTGCAATTTGATCCGGGGTGCGATGCGAAGTTGTGTGAGAATTTTAATCCGAAACAGCCAGATAGCGCTTGTGTAGCGTCTTGCAAAAATCTGTTCATTCCGCGTTTGGCTGCCGGTGATAAGCCATTAAGGCCTGCCAATGGTGAATGCGACAACAAAACCTTCTCAGAATGCCTGGCCTGGATGGATTATGACTTGGGGGCCAGTGCACCCGTAAAAGTCAAGATGAAAAGCGGCCATTCGGTTCTCGTTCAGCCTGGGAAAGAAGGTGCGGTTTACTTGATTGACGCGGAGCATTTGGGTACTCAATATGACCGTTTGCAAATTACCGATATTTGCGGAACGCCAACGGATATCTGTAAAGCAGGCTGGATGGGTATGATCGTTACTCAGCCGGCACTGGCCATTGTTGGTGAAGAGCCTGTAGTGGTCATTCCCACCTTTATTCCAGATAACACGCATCCTGCGGGTTTGGTGGCTTTAAAAATAGTTGAGGAAGATGGCAAGCCCAAGTTTAAGAGGCTGTGGCAATTTCCTAATCCGTCTAGCAGTAAAGCGGTGCAGACTTTTAGAAGCCATCCGTCATTGCCGGTGATTTCAACCGTGGAAAAAGGTGGCGATGAAATCGTTTGGGTTGTGGATATCGGCACGTTCGGTACCCTGTATGGTATTCGGATAAAAGATGGCACTATGATGGTTGAGCAATCCTTGTTAGGCGCAGGCCGCCCCCTTTCTGCACCGATAATTTACGGGAATACCCTGTATTTGGCATCAATTATGCCCAACACCGGTAAAGCGATGATTGAGGCGTATCGTATTGAATTGCCAAGGTAACTTGTCATCAAAATGTCATAAAACTGTCATCATGGTTTAACTTGGTTACATCATCATGGCAGCATCCGATAATTTCAAAGAGAGCAATGCCATGAACAAGCCTAAGTTAATTAAGCACAATAGTTTTGCCGACTATACCTTGACTATGACAGCGTTCTGCCTGCCGATGACCCTTTTTTGCTTGCTGGTAGCTTGGGGAATAGAAGTATTGGCCAGGGAATTGTTTCGCTTGTATTAACCGTACCCCACCCCAACTTAACCTTATCTACTGTCTTAGAAGACTATGGAAAACATAGCCCTTAACCCGTCCTATTTTGAAGCCGATGATTTTGATGTATCCGAATATTTTGTAGCCCGTAGTGTGCCACATGGTTGGATGGCCGTTGAAGATGACCATGTGCGGTCGCAAATTACATCTTATCTGGTGGAACCGGAAGAAGATGATGGTATGACGCTAATGGACTTGCGTAAATTGGCAAAATCCACCGGTGTTCAAAAGCCAGAAACAATAACCCATAAAGTTGAGCTGATCAGGGCTATCCAGATGGCCTCCTATCATCAACCCTGTTTTCGTTCGGAAATCAGTACGACGTGTAAGGCGGAAGACTGTAACTGGCAATTTGAATGTAAAAAACAGCCTGCGGCGAGGTATTCCTGAGTGATTAATTCTGTATTGGGAATCATCTGCTTATGCCGGAACAAAGGCTTAACCGTCTTTCCTGGAGGGCAGGCGGTTAAGCAGTTTTAGACAGCGCGTTATAATCCACCCCGTACTAGCCGGACAGATGCGTTCTTGTTTTTGCCGATCCATCTGCCATGCCCATCATCGCTGTAGATAACCCAGGCAGTCTTACCATCGTTATCGCCATAAAGGTCTGTGGGTGATGATGACCAAAACACAGTTGTTGAAAGGGTATTTGGAAAGATTGTCAAATTAATAGCGGGATCGTTACATTGCCTTTCAACAATTGACCTTAACTCTTTGATGTTAGGGACGCGCCAATCTTTCTTTCCGGCAAAGCCAATGCCGCTATTGACTGTCTGTGCCCGTTTCAGGGCATTTTGCCAAGTATAGGTAGCAGCATTGCTCATACAGGTGCTGTTATTCCAGGTTTGGCCTTCGCTGCAACGTTTCCATGTCAATCCAGTTTTATTGTCTGTCACCGTACCGTTGCTGTTGTCGGTAAACTGAGAGGTCGGCGTGGTTGCAGGAATAGTCGCTGAATCACAGGTTTGAGCGTGGCCGACAACAGGTGACAATAGCGCCAACAGATACAGCATTAATTTCTTGGATGGTCTGAACATAAAATTCTACTCCGGGCTTGACTAATAATGGGTAAACAAGGCAATCACTTTTTTTCAAATTAGCACGCTTTTCATCCAACTGTATCCTGACAGTCACAGGGAGATAGCATGCCATTTGTGTGCTGGTTTCCTAATAAAATCACGGCCCACTGCGCACTAACCAAACAGAGTTCTGGACACCTTTAGAGTTCAACTCATCGGTGGCATCATAGAAAAGGACATTCCAGGCATCGCTGCTACTGCTGGCATAGGGGGATGACGACCAAAACCACACAGGATCGGTATTCGGGAAATAGTCTGTATCCATTGTGGGAATTGATCGGTCAAGGCTGGCAATGTTGAGCAATTCATTCACATCCGGCATACGCCAATCATTATGGCCACACCAGCCCGCTGTATTGACCGCCGTTACGTAAGCATCCGTATCACATTGGCTGGTACCGCCACAGCTCCCTTTATTTTGTACCCCTGCGTTGCCGCCATTTTTGGTGTTATCGGGTTGATACCACGAATAAGTCCAGTCTTTGTCATGCAGGCCATTGTCATTGGTTTTCACTTCCCACATTAAGCCGGTGACATTGTCTTGTACGCAAGACCAACTTGCGGCATTGGCCGACAGTTGCGCGCCAGTGTTGCTGATCTTTGTGAAACTGAATCCGGCGTGGCCATCGCTGTCATTATTGTTGGTCTTGTCACGGCCAAAGTCACCGTCCTGACCCGGAAAGGTACTGAGGGGGCAAATGCGGCTGTTGGTTGTGGCATCGGCACAGGCAGTAATGCCTGTGTCATTGAGCTTGCTAACTGCGCCTGTTATCCGGGTGAAAGTGGCAGTAACAGATTTAGCCGCATTCATCGTAACCGTACAAGTCGTGGTCGTCGATGTGTTGCAACCGCTCCATCCGTCAAATATGACATTGGCATCCGGCGTAGCTGTTAAGGTAACAGAGTTGCCTTCACCGAAAGAGGCTGAACAGCTTGCACCACAATCAATACCGGCAGGCGTACTGACTATTCGCCCAGTTCCAGTACCGTTTTTGGTAACCGTCAATCCCTTTAAGCTTTTGGCATCAAAGTTGGCAGAAACTGATTTAGCTGTATTCATGTCCACTGTACAATTGGCCCCCGTGCAATCACCACTCCAACTCGTAAAGTTGGAATTTGCATCAGGGACAGGGGTCAACGTTATTTTTTGACCCTTTAGAAAAGCATACGTGCAGGTGGGGGCGCAATTTATCCCGGCAGGCGAACTGGTGACTTTGCCTTGCCCTGTGCCTGTGATGCTGACGGTGAGCGACACAGGCGGCGCTTTTAGGGCAAATTCTGCTGTGATTTGCTTATTGCCATCGACATTGATGGGGCATCTGTTTGCTGTCGAACTGGGGAGGCAGCCTTGCCAGCCTATGAAATCAGACTGTGCGTCAGCACTGGCGTACAATGAGAACCCCATACCCGATGGAAAAGTAGACGAACATTTTGTACCACAGTTGATTCCTGATGGTATGCTAAATACCCTACCGCCACCTGTACCGATTTTATTGACGGTAACTTTGTACGAAAATGCGGCAAAAGCCAATACAGGAAGCAGCGAGAGAGCTATAAGTATGACAAAAGCAGGAATAAAAAAAACTTGCGAGCGAGACTGATTCATAATAGTTCCCTTTCAACGGCTATTGTTGATTTTTTGTTTGCATGGGGTAATCTTTCGGCTCACCTGACCTAGGCAGATTTACAAACATTAGAAATCAAAACCCCGTTTGGTGTCAAGTTTTTTGATAGTGGCAGAAATTAAGGGTTTTGTCTAATTAAGTACAAATCAGTTAGTTACTGTATGGTCATTACCACTGACTTAGGCAATTTTTACAGGCATTGTGGAATATAAAGAATGTCGCGTGTCAGTTTTTTTGATAGTTTTCGGCCCATGAGCCGTTTTTTAAAAGCGACATCAGGAAACCGACAGGTGTTGGTAACGTAAGACTTGCTTTTCCATCTGTTCGCAGCAATGTTGCACCAGATTAAGTCCGTCTTCAGAGGAAAGCTGTTCCGTAGTCGGCGCGAATTGTTGCAGGATTTCTGCTTCCGTGGTTCGATACTCGCCGTTTGCTGTCCTAAATTGTGCAGATGCCGACGGCGCTTGCCATTGGTTCTTTCCATAAGCAAATTCGAATATTGAATTCAGGTAGTTTCTGATTTGGTGGCTATCTATCCCTTCGGTCACTGCGTTATAGAGCAATTCGCCATTCAAGTAGTTGAATTCCGGCACAATCAGTTTCGTACCCTGCACTTCAAATTGAGTTGCCCCGCTACCGGGCCGAACGGTCAGGTTATCGGCAAGCACCCGGTTTACCACGCTGACGATCAGATTAACCAGTGCCAGCACCACTGCGGGGTAGTTGCTGTCCATGCTGCGTAATTCCACCGTACCCAGTTTATTGATGCGCACCGGATTCCAGCCTACCTTGAGCAATTCGCCTCCTGAATCCAGGAACAGCCGTCGTTCAACCCCCGCGCGATCCATAGCTTCCAGCCAGGAATAATAACGGTAGAATTGCTGCTCAACCAGTTTCTCAATGCTACTGGCATAAGGAGACAATCCTCCCACGGCCTGCAAATGGGTATAAACCCCTTCCCAGCCATAATACTCACTGCCGCGATAGTGCATAGTGCGTACCGCCATCCCGGATACTCGGCCTTCGTAAAATGGGCTGGCGCGCGACAGGGTAATCAAGGCAGTGTCCAGGGCGGTGGCCAGATTATAGATATTGAGTAGCATCGACCGCGCTTCGGGGGTGGATTTATAGGATATGCCGGTACGCTGATTAATGGTGCCGGGTGGTAAGCCTAGATGCAGATGAACTCCGGCGCATTTCGCCGCGTTATAGAAACGCTCCAGGCCGATGGTGCGCAGCTGCACATGGTAATTCAGCTGATCGCGCATGACCGGCAGGGTGTGCAAGGGATAAGTGGACAGTGGATAAAGCTGGAGATTCAGTTCTCGTGCGGCGCATAACGCAATTCTGAGGACATCCAGATAGTCCTGGGACAGTTCCTCTGCATCGCGGCAGGGTACGGTATTGATTTCGACTACGCTTTTGACAAATTCCGGTTTAAAGCATTCGGGTGGACGGCCCTGTGATTTGGCGATGTTCTGGCACAACTGCAAAAGCAGATCTGCCTTATTGGAAAGCATTCCCTGCGCATCGACCAGGAAAAACTCTTGTTCAAGTCCGAGACTGCATCTAGCACTATTCATTCTTGTATTCCTCATACGAGCAAAGTAGCGGCTGCTGCGAGATACAAGTCGAGTAGTTCCTAGAAGCAATAGGGACTACTCGACTCTATACTTTCAGAGTATGCAAATATACAGCAAATTTTACATTT
>SBAV01000019.1 GCA_005239965.1 Methylobacter tundripaludum | reverse complement strand
GGATTATTTAGATCATCTTTAAATCGACTGGGATTTTTACCCATCACAGCCAGCCACAAGGCCTGGGTACAGGTAGAATCCGCCAGCCAATAGCCTTGGTTTAAGGTGACTGGGTGTTGCAGCTCATCATTAAATCGTTCGGGTTCATTTTCCGGCGAACCCATTAAAAACGTGCCGGGGTTAATCCAGCGGAAGCGTTGGGTAATGCCTTTATATTCTAGGTCGGCGTAGAGGCCATAATTATCCTGGCCAAATTCGCTTGCCCAAGCAGGTTTACTAAGGGGTTTAAAACGCAGGTGTTGTCGACCGTTATAAAGTGACAATACAGACGGGGGCTTTCCTGAACCCTCTTGCATTGATAATACTGACGGCAAAGCGGGGGCGTTATCTAGCGGCGCGGTTTGCCAATGCCAAATCTGGTAGTTTGGGCTTACTCCGTTTTCATCCCAAGACCATAAAACCGCCGGGCGATCCAGCTCCACATCAACTAAAGGCACAGTACCTAAATCGGCTGTTTCCGGCATAAAATTAGAGATTAAGCTCAAGCTTAAATCGGCTTGCTGCACTAGCTTAAGCTTTTGAGGTGTTTGCACCGGCAACGCCTTCAACCAGGTGATGGGGTTAATTCCCTCCGGCAAACCTAATGCTGAACGCTCAGGATTAGCATCGGCAACGGCGACTGACAAATCACCAATATAGCTTTCCTGTTTTGCCAAAACTGGCGACACCCATTGTAAGTGACGGCCAGCCAGTTGTATCTGCAAATCCCGTGCTGCCGAATTGGATGCAGATAACTGTTTTTCTTTTAAGGAATTGGTCACTCGGACAAAAAAATCACGGGCTTTGTCGATATGGGCAGTTTCGTTGCTGTTGCCCTGATTGTCCGTCAAATAACACCATAGCAAGGTTTCTTCATGGTGGATGGCTTGTGGTAGTTGCGCATGCCAATTTCTTAGGCAGTCCAAGGCGCGTTGTTGCAAGGTTTCCGGCAATTGCTGAAAAGCGTCCCGCCATTCATTTACGGCATACGGAGAGACGGCACAAGCCAGCGCCGAGGTATCCAAATGTTGATGGCACCAGACCTCACCTTCTATCCCAGCATCTTGGATATCATCGGGTAAACAGCGGCGCAAATCACGCAGTAAAGCCGTCTCTACTTTAGTGGCTACCGACAGCATCGCCAACAAAGTATCGCGACCGCTGTAATTTTCAGGCTTATCTACGGAAACCGAATCATTATCGGTACGCATTCTGGCCAGTGGCCGTAAGCTACTGTCTGGACTAACACGCACGGTCTTCGCGGCATTCACCAACGTGGACTGTAAGTGCCGTGCTGAAACCGGCGCTAACACCACCACTTGCACACCTTGGCTTTTATAGTCGTTTAACTTGCTTTGCCAACAATCACGCGGCCACGGATGTGCTGCATCCACCATACCTAAATCACTGGCCAATAATAAGGTGCTGCCCGCCGTTAAATCAGGCCAGTCTATAAATTTAGCTTCGGGTTTACCGTTAATTAACCGTTGTAACTGCTTTTGTGGAACGCCTTGTAGCCGATAAAATTGGGCTTGCTGGTGCAAACTGTTCTGTAGGTTTTTACGCAGCCAATGCCAGTCATCCCAATACGGCGTTAAGCGCTCAGAAAAATCCAACACCACCGTTAACGGATTCGGCCAGGCCAAACGGTTTAAACGCGGTAATTGCCGCACGGCTATACCACGCGCCACGCAATCGGTTAATCGGTTGAAATCAATGCCACCAGTATGTCGGCAGGCAACGGCTTGCCGCAAACGTGGCCAAAGACGTGTCCAAGGTACAATGGGGATTGCTTTAGGTACTGGGTATTGTGCATCCCATGCGTCCATATCTGCGTGGGTTAACTTTCCGCTTTCTTTAGACTGTTGGCCTTGTGTTTGCCATTCTTCATTGGATTGCAAAGATTCTATGGCGACCAGATGATAAGGGCGGAATACATTGGCTGAGTCAGTGACTATGAATTTTACAGCTCGGCTTAGCTTTTGGGGGCGTACAAGTTTATCGCTAGTGTCATCATCTAACTTTTGTTTATCAGACTTTGGGAAAAAGCCTAAAACTTCCGCTAGTGCAATTTCCCTATCAGTTATTGCTCCTGAGGCATTATTTTGTACGGTTGATAAGGCAATCAACAAATCGGCATAGCCACAAGCGCCGACTAATGGTGGTGCTGAGTGTGACGATGAGCCATTAAAATCTTGTGTCACAAATTACCTTTTAACGGGTGGTAGTAACATGCTTTTGGTAAGCAAACTGATGGACACGTTCCAGCCACTTTTGTTGCTCTACGTCGTCATCAGGTGCCAAATGGTGCAGTCCTCTTAATAAATCCAGGTATTCGGCCAAACCAGCTTTAGGGCTATCGCCCTTATTTTTTTCAGATTCCTGTAAGTATCTAGCGGCTTTGTTAAGTATGTCTTCTGATAAGCTGGGTCGGCCATCATTGGTCTCAATAGGCTTACGAAAGTGAACACGCGCCCTCTCTTTTATCCAGGTAGTAAAATCACCTTCTACCCCAATGTTTAGCACTAGGCAACGGCGTACAAAAGCCGGTGGTAATTCGCGGTCTTCATTGGTGGTAATAATAATCACTGGCTTGTGATTGTTATGGGCTTTAATTTCTTCATCACCCCAGGGTAATCTAAAACCAGTATTGGCCAGCACTTCCAATAAACTGTTGGGTAGTTCGGAATCGGCTTTGTCTATTTCATCCAATAACAACACACAGCCCTTATTTTCTGCCCGTTCTTGTTGCACTATGGTTTCGCCATTAGACAGCTTTAATGCTTTATCAGGCCGTTGTGCATTGGCATTACACGGCGGCAACAACTGATTTTCAGCTGAAGCCCAATTAATCGCCCACCACAGCACACCAGGACTGACGTAGTGTTTGGTATTGGTTGGATCGGCTTTTCCTGTTTTAATGCCCGCACCTTGCGCTTGAGCATCGGCTAAGCGGGCAATGACATCAAATCGCCAGAGTAAATCTTGTGGTTCCGTCCGTGCCGTTACTACTTCATAGACAAATGCCCGTTCTAAATACTCAGCTGCCGCCCGTGCCAGATCGCTTTTACCCGTGCCAGGCAAGCCCCGTACCAACAAAGGCCGTCCACTGGCTTGTGCCAATGCTATGGCATCTTGGGATTTGCCATCTAATAAGTAGTGACTGGCAGACCAAGTACCGGTGGCGGGTAGGTATAGTTTTTTGTCTTCTGGGTGTGCGGGGATGGTTTCGGTGCTCATGTTTTTCCTGTTAACAACTTCTATGTCATTTGCAGTAATTTTACAAAAGACATGTTTTTATTTATCTTGTAAGTGTCGACTCAATCTATCAAAATTAGAATCCAAACTTTCTGATCTGAAATCGAGACTTAAAGAGTTTTTTAACTTGGTTAAAATTTCACCCAAATTATGTCGAAGGTCAATTAAGCGAGTTTTTTCATCATTTAGATCATTGGTATCAATTTTCAGCTCGTTATACTCTGGAATCAAAGCATTGATTTCATATATTTTTTTATCAATTTGCTTTGTGGCATCAATTCTAAAGGTAGGCTTAAAAAAATCATCTTCCAAAAAACATCCAATAAATTTTTTAGTTTCTAAGTATTCTTGCAAATGAAATGTATTCACAGTTTCCATCGCAACCCAGGAAGAAATAAGGCTAGCCCTGGAGACTATACAAATGGTTGTATTTGATTCTTTAACTGCCCTGCGAATAAAATCTTCAATTTTTTCACCCGGCTTAAGATGTGTATCATCTAGAATGACTTGTAGACCCATTTGCTTAAGGCGCGTCACGAATTCCAATACAAAAGCGTGGTCATCACGGCTATAAGAAACAAATACAGAAGGGGGTGTTGTTTCCGAATTTGAACTCTTTGTCTGTGCTGTGTTTTGTTGGCTGGGTTCTTTTTTAATCTCTCTGTTGTAACGAGAAATCAAGCCATGAATTTCTCCTTCTTCAGCGTAAAGCCATTGACCCGAGTCTTGGCCTCCATAGATATAAATCCATAATAAATCCCCTAATACTTTGCGTAAATTCGATGCAACCCCATCAATATTAATGGGATTATGCTTAATTTCGTGTTTTACATATATACCCTGGACAGGTGAGTTTTCCGGATCATAGCGATAGGCGCTCAGTTGCTTCTTTAACTCATCTAAAGAGGTACTTTTATTTGTTTTTGGCAATTCACCTAAACTAAGCAATAATTCGTAGGCAATCTCTTGACAAATAGTGTCTACATTCTCTAATTCGCCAGTTTCTGGAATAAATTTACCTATATTTTGAAACGCTGCATTTCTTTGGCCATTTTCATGTTCTTGATTTTCTGTAGGCGAGCCGATTGGAATATAGGGAAAAGTTGTTCGTGTAGCACCAACTAATTTGACAGAGTGTATTTCTTCCACAGGAATCCGAGTTAATCCTTGCTCATCTTCCTCGTGGCATTTGCGAACTAGAATTTGCAACAAATACGCCATCAAACTTTTAACTGGCTCTTCATTTGATTTATCTGTCAGGTGTTGTGCTGATGCTAAAAATTGTGCAACTTGCTTATTGCGATTACCGTCTCCAATGACCAAATGACTGGCAACACTTTCCAATTCTTGTGGCAAATCAGGAAAATCTTCTCGAAGCTTGCCTGTAAAAGTTAGGACTATCGGTTCAATATCAGGGTGTTTTAGTTGTTCAGTAAGCCTTTGTATGAGTTTCTGTTGCCATTTTTTCAGCTCTTCCTTATGTTCATCGGCATTTTCTTCTCGCACATTTACTAAATCAGGCTCTGCGATCTTATTGTAATCAGAAACTAATTTGCCGACGTTATTCAAAGTGGTTTTACGAAAATCAAATCTTTTAATAAACTCAAGCAATAATTCGTGCTGCCTTGCCCCGCTGTTTACAGGCTTGGCAATCGATGCGTGATCAGAACCTGGTACTTTATAAGGATCGCCAAAATATCGTGCCGCCGAAAAAGGCTCAACGATTTGTTTGCGTAAAAATTTTTTAAATATTATGGCCTTGTCTTCAACCAATTCCTTGCCAAAGATATTGAGTTCTCCCGATTCCTTAAGATTTTTAAACTCCTTATCAAGATCATTTAGCCAATTATTTTCTTGTGAAAATCCAAGGGCTTTAGCCTGCGCATTCCCCACTAGATTAATAACAAGCCTTGCATAATTTGCATAATCAGAACCTACTGAGGGAGATGCCACTAGAAACAGGCCAACCGTAATGTCTTTCTTTTTTAGATCAAGGATACGTTCTGTTAAAAATTTTCGAACAACTATGCCACCCATGCTATGACAGACAAATATAAGCTGCTTTTGAGTAACAAATAGCTTATCTATATTAAAAAGGCTCTCTTTCAGATCATCTACAATATCGCTAATACTATAGTTGCCACTCAATTTCCCGGTTTGATAGGTGTAAACATAAATGCCGAGCGGAGCCAATTCTGCTTCCTCACTTAGCAACCTCGGCCAATAATTCTACTTTGTTAAATCAACATCGCCCTATCATGTTGAAAAAACCAATTGATTTTTAAACGCATAATCAATCGATGCTTGCCTCCTCCTGTGTCGC
>SBAV01000441.1 GCA_005239965.1 Methylobacter tundripaludum | reverse complement strand
CGGTGACCAGTTTGTCAGCATAAACGCGCCTGTTGCGGCCACCACGAACAATATAAGCCAGGCCAATAGTCAGGACTCGAATACCTTGCCCGGCGATAACCATGGCCAAGCCGATGAACAGCAAGCTGATGCTGAGCGCATTATCCATTGCTACAGGCGGCCATAGCAACAAGAGGCCGGCAATTATAGTGGGAAAAAGTACATTGCGGGTGTGAAATAAAAAATTGCCCCATGTAATAAATAAATTTTTCATGTTTTGCATTGTCTCCATCACTGGATATGAATTGGTATAATCCTGGCGCTATAAAGCTATAGCAAGGGTATGAATTGCCTAACCAGCGCCAATAACGCCACTAAAAGTATAGCGGCTTTGTCATTGAAATAGTCTCAAATTGCACAACAATAATCGACATGTCAAGCACCTAACGTCTGGCGCGAAAAAAATCTTTCAGCAAAGTAGAGCATTCTGACGCCAAAATACCGCCCTCCCACTGAATACGATGATTCAAAAAACCGGTGTCAGCAAGCCCTAAGACACTACAAACTGCACCGCGTTTAGGATCAAACGCGCCAAAAACCAGGCGCTTGATCCGTGCCTGGCTAAGTGCCCCCATACACATCACGCAAGGCTCTAAAGTGACATACAAGGTGGTATTCACCAGACGGTAATTGCCCAGTACCTTGCCCGCTTCACGTAAGGCGATAATTTCCGCATGGGCGCTGGGATCATGCCGTGTAATCGAGGCATTCCAGCCTTCCGCAATGCAGGTGTCATTTTTGACGATCAATGCCCCAACCGGTACCTCGCCTTTTTGTTCCGCACGTTGCGCCAGGCGGATAGCATAGCGCATCCAGGCTTCATCGCTGGTGGGTGTTACTCCCATTCAATAGTAGCGGGCGGCTTTCCGGAAATGTCATAAGTAACACGCGATATGCCAGCAACTTCATTGATAATACGCCTGGAAATGACATCCAGTAGCTCATAAGGCAAATGCGCCCAGCGTGCGGTCATGAAATCAATGGTTTCCACGGCGCGGATAGCAACCACATAATCGTAGCGGCGACCATCGCCCATAACGCCTACCGACTTAACCGGTAAAAACACCGCAAAGGCTTGGCTAACTTTATCATAATAATCATGATGGTACAGTTCTTCTATGAAAATGGCATCCGCCTTGCGCAATAAGTCGGCATATTCTTTCCTCACTTCACCCAGGATGCGAACGCCCAAGCCAGGGCCTGGAAACGGATGACGGAAAACCATTTCCGATGGCAGGCCTAATTCCAGGCCCAGTTTTCTGACTTCATCTTTAAACAGATCGCGTAGCGGTTCGAGCAGTTTTAAGGCCATGTTTTCCGGCAAACCGCCAACATTGTGATGCGATTTAATCAAATGCGCCTTGCCACTTTTGGAACCTGCCGATTCAATAACGTCAGGATAGATGGTGCCTTGTGCCAACCATTTGGCATTACTGAACTTCCCGGCTTCCTCATCAAAAATAGTGATGAACAGATTGCCGATGATCTTGCGCTTTTGTTCGGGATCGGTGACACCTTGCAGGGCTTGTAAATAGCGTTGTTCCGCATCAACGCGTATCACTTTAACGCCCATGTGTTCGGCGAAAGTGGCCATGACCTGGTCGCCTTCATGTAAACGCAGCAAACCGGTGTCGACAAAAACGCAGGTTAATTGTTCACCGATGGCTTTATGCAGCAATGCCGCAACCACGGAAGAATCCACACCGCCGGATAAACCCAAAATGACCTGATCGGTGCCGACTTTTTCCCGTGCAGCACGGATACTGTCTTCAGCAATATGATCGATAGTCCACAGCGCATCGCAGCCACAAATATCCAAAACAAAACGCGCCAATATCCGTGCGCCCTGTTTGGTGTGCGTCACTTCCGGATGGAATTGCAAGGCGTAAAAACCACGCTCTTCGTCGGCGATCCCGGCAATGGGAGCACCATCGGAGCTGGCAATCAGCTTAAAGCCTTCCGGCAACTGGCTGACACGGTCACCGTGGCTCATCCATACATCCAGCAAGCCAAAGCCTTCCGGTGATAAATGGTCTTCTATGCCGGTAAGTAATTTGGAATGGTTCCTTGCCCGGATTTGCGCGTAACCAAATTCCCGGTGTGAAGAACTTTCAACCTTGCCACCCATTTGCTCGGTCATGGTTTGCATACCGTAACAAATGCCCAGTACCGGCACACCCAATTCGAAAACGATTTGTGGCGCTCGTGGCGTATCATCACTGGTGACAGTATCAGGGCCACCCGATAAAATGATGCCTTTGGGCGCGAAATTTTTAAGGTCAGCGTCACTGCATTCACAAGAATAGATTTCACAGTAAACACCGATTTCCCGGATGCGACGCGCTATTAACTGGGTGTACTGCGAGCCAAAATCCAGAATCAGGATTTTGTGGTTATGAATATTTGCGGGTGATTGTTTCACGATAAGATTGGCCAGCAAGAAAGTAGGAAGTCGGAATTTAGAGCTGCTAAACGTCACCAGGGCTTACTCGGCGCGGTAATTGGGCGCTTCTTTGGTAATGGTGACATCATGCACATGGCTTTCCCGCATACCGGCGGTCGTAACTCGCACAAACTGGGCGTGTTCATGAAACTCAGCAATTGACCGGTTGCCGGTGTAGCCCATGCTGGCCCGCACACCGCCCAACAATTGATGGATCACGGCAAGCAAGCTGCCTTTGTAGGGCACACGTCCTTCGATACCCTCCGGCACCAGTTTTTCAACCGAATCGATGCTTTCTTGAAAGTAGCGATCACTGGATCCTTGGCGTTGAGCCATTGCGCCCAAAGAACCCATGCCACGGTATGATTTGTAAGAACGTCCCTGGAATAATTCAACCTCACCAGGGGCTTCTTCCGTACCAGCAAATAGGCCTCCCAACATAACGGCATGAGCGCCCGCTGCCAAGGCTTTGGCGACATCGCCGGAATAGCGGATACCGCCATCAGCGATCAAAGGTACGCCTGTGCCTTTTAAGGCTTCTGCAACATTGCTCACGGCACTGATCTGAGGAACGCCAACACCGGCGACAATACGCGTGGTACAAATGGAACCGGGGCCTATGCCGACCTTAACGCCATCAGCACCAACCTCAACCAGTGCGCGCGCCGCATCGGCGGTGGCGATATTGCCACCTATAACCTGAACATGGGGGTAGTTCTGTTTCACCCAGCGGACCCGGTCTAAAACACCTTGCGAATGGCCATGTGCGGTATCGACTATGATGACATCAACGCCCGCTGCCACCAGTGCAGCAACCCGCTCTTCTGTGCCGGCGCCCGTACCTACGGCGGCACCTACACGCAATCTTTCCTGCTCATCTTTGCAGGCTTGCGGGTAATCTTTGGCTTTTTGGATGTCCTTGACGGTAATCATGCCACGCAAATGGAAATCATCATTAACGACCAGGATTTTCTCAATGCGGTGTTTATGCAACAAAGCCACAGCTTCTTTACGGTCGGCGTGTTCATTGACCGTAATTAAGCGCTCCTTGGGGGTCATGATTTTGGAAACCGGCTCGTCAAAGCGGGTTTCAAAACGCAGGTCGCGCCCGGTAATAATGCCGACCAGCTCATCGCCGCTGACAACCGGCACGCCAGAGATATTTTTGGCCTGTGTCAATGCGATAACATCGCGGATACTGATGTCAGGAGAAACAGTGATAGGATCCTTGATGACGCCGCTTTCGTATTTTTTGACACTGGAGACTTCGCGTGCCTGTTGCTCTGCCGTCATATTTTTGTGAATGATGCCGATCCCCCCTTCCTGAGCTATGGCTATGGCAAGCCTGGCTTCAGTAACCGTGTCCATAGCCGCTGCAACCAAGGGAATGTTGAGCGTAATGTTGCGGGTCAGCTGTGTTTTCATTTCCACATCACGCGGTAATACATTCGAGTATGCGGGCACTAATAGAACGTCGTCAAACGTCAGTGCTTCTTGAATAATTTGCATAATCTATACCTGGGAATCGTTAATTTAACCGGTGATTATATACTTTTTGCGATTGTTAAACATCATGTAAAAATGCGGGACAATCCTCGACGCGATGTAGTTACGCTGTTCGTAGCGATCCTATTGAATCATGGATTGCTTTACGACGTGTTCCTATAGCCCTTCACAAACTCACGATGACGGAACATCACTTAACTTACGGTTAGTAACACACCGCTGCATTTTGCCAATTGCTTTTTATTCAGATTTCAGTGTTAACCGTTAAGCGTAAAGCATGGACATGACAACAGTGTTACGCCTATGCAATTTTTGGGGAGGGTATGAAGAAATTTGAAATACAGGGGGCAAAAACCGCTCGCCCCCCTGTACTGTGCTGATTTAAAAGTTACCGGACTGATTTAGGTTCGCGTCCCCGAATGTACAAACTTATCGTAAAAAGGCCAGGTTTTAACATGCAGATATTTTCTGATCGGCGTTTTAATCACCGATACGCACAACGCAATCGAAAATAAACACCAAACCGCAGCATATTCATTGGGATCGTCGGTGGTCACATCAGAAATAAAAGGCCCGATCAAATAATGGAACGCCACAAACCGCCATGAGCCATAAATAACGGGCATATAAAACGCGGCGGCAGCATAGCTGAACACATGCAAGCCCCACTCAAAATCGAACAACCAATCAACAGGGCCTGACATCAGGCCATTCAATGGCATTTGCCAGGCGATATGCCAAGCACCATGTACAGAACAAACGGCTGGGCCACAAAAACCTTCCACGCCAATCACGCACTTTCCGGCCCAGGCAAAAGGGTACATTTTTATCAGCATTAAAATCGTACTGGTCGTACAAACCGTATAAACCAGCGTGCTTATTTTCTTCTTGACCTCTTTTGGAATAAAATACATGGCTACCATATTGACAAAAAATGGCTGAAAAGCGACATGTACATACCCCAAAAACGTCAGTATCTGATTACTGGGGTTGTCACACAAATCGATGTAAATATACGTTACGGCCTGCAACAATTCCATTAACGCAAAATAAGTCAATGGAATCCATAACTCTTTTGATTCCCCCTTCCAGGCGACATAAGCCGCCGTACTCAGCCCTGCGGCGGCTAAAACACCGGACGCTTCTCCACTCCAACACATAAACTAACCTTTCTCTAGGATATTGCCACCCTGTACTTGACACAGAATTAGGCATAAAAACGATTTATTATAATTTTTTGAGTACCACTGCCCGTCGTACTCCCCCATACTATTGTTATGTTTTGCAACCCTAGAAGGCTGCGCCGATATTCTATTACACTGCGAAAATATACGATAACAGATTGTTAATTCTATGCTTTGATTGCGTGTAAAAATGTCGGTGTACCAGGCAGGGTCACCGCATATAAATTTTTAATATTGATAATCAATTGGTTACAAGGGTAAAACGAAGTCAAAAAAGCAACATATATACATAACTGATTGATTATTCAATAACTAAAAAAGTCAAATGCGTTTGCCCTGGTGTACCAGGGGAAATAGCGGATAGTTGCCTGTATCCTTGATACAGTTTATGCAACAGGCAAAAAAGTGGCGGCTGGATTTAAAAATCGATGCGTATTATTTTGATACGCACATTGGAAAATGGAACTATACCGTGTTCCTGAAAAGACTTCTTTAGGAAACGGCTAAGTTATGCACGTTTCTTAACAAACCCAATTTTTATGACACAAAAAAAGCCAGTGTGGCAAAACGACACTGGCTAATAGTTAACATCGATGAGGTAAATCAAGGCTTGATTGTTTTTAGCTTTATCTTTGTTTTAGGATCAAAAATAATGAGTTGTCCCGCGCCATTTACCGTAGATTTGGTTAAAAATTGCAATTCGCTGACACCATTACCGTTAAGGTCAGGAACGGAAACCATGCTTAAGATATCCGCAGCGCCATTTGTAACATTGAATGATGCCAAGGTAACCCCGTTATTGTTGGGGGCCTTGATAACAACCGCATTGGGACCATTCAATTTTTTATACATTACCGCGACTTCTGGTTTTTTGTTACCGTTCATATCGCTTACTGGCGCAATAAAGCTATTTTCAATACTTTTTACTGAGCCAAATGTCAATTTTGAGACGCTGTTACCGGTTACTGGATTAATTAGGTTAACAGTTCGTATGCCTTTAGCGAGCTTATACACGCCAATTTCTGCTACGTGATCTCCAGTCAAGTCGCCAATTGTTGCAGTATTTTGGACATAATCACTTTCCCATTCACACACATAGGATTCGGCATAATTGTTGTAAGCATACCAACGACCGCCATCAACATTAGAGGCAACATTAAAGTAAGCATAGTCGGTACCACCAGAGCTAGATGGCTGACTATCCGCCCAGGCAGTGTAATTCCAAGGTTCACCCGTTGCCCATTTCCATTGCCCTTCTACAATTGTATCGGAAGCGCCAATCCAAAAATAGGAAGCATACTGAGCCATCTGCGTATTCAGGAAACTGTTTTCAGCTTTGGACGTAACAGTTGTAAGATGCCCTCCCCGAGTCTTGCAATCTGCCTGTGCATCATCCGCCCTCTTTTCTTCATCTATAGTGCCAGAATAAAATATTTGATAATAACTCCCAGTTTCGGCGGAATAAATACGTGGGGAGCTATCGGCAATTACGTTACCCGTTAAGCCAATTCCCGTAATCCATAGCAAGTGCAGTTCTTTCTTATTCATAAAATATAACTCTAAAAAATATTTAGCGAACCCGATAAAAAGTTTGGGTAATAGAGTAAATGAAACTTTACCTCCTCAGTCCTCTACCGCCATAAATTCAAAATAGGGGATTCAAATGTGTTCATACTAATTTTCAGCCTCAGCATTAACGTTTCTTTCTTGGATGTACTTTATTAAGCACGCAATACAATAAGCACAAAACAGGCCAGTGCTTTAATATATTGATTTTAATATAAATTAACACGAATCACACTGGATTAGCCGCACTTGATATGACAAATAATGTCACAATGTGACCTAAATTTACTTATGAGTAACTGAAAATTTTCAAGGGTGTGCATGTTATTCATTTGCAGTGTTCTCCCAAATACTGTAAATAACGCTACAACCCCCTATAAGTAGCTTTTAACCTTTCTAACGTGCGCGAGGTAAAACAATGCCTTTTCTAAAACTAAACACTAATGTGGCCATCTCAACCCAACAATCCCCCCAATTGTTAAGCCAACTGTCTAAATTAATGGCGCAAGAAACAGGAAAACCGGAGCGCTACGTTATGGTAGAGTTGATGGAAAACAAAGCGATGTTATTTGCTGGCACTAACGAGCCCTTAGCGTATTTGGAATGCAAAAGTATTGGTCTTTCCACAAACCAGGCAAAATCACTCTCTGCGTCCATCAGCAAAATACTGAAAGAGAGCCTGCAAATTAACAGTGATCGTATTTATATTGAATTTAGCAATTGCCCAGGCGATTATTGGGGCTGGAATGGTTCAACCTTCGGGTAGCAGCGGGTAGTAATTAAGACGGCAAATATTCCAATTAATTATGTCCCAAACACCTGCAACCACTACATTCTACGAAAGCCTGATTATTGTTATCAGCCTGCTTGGCATTACCGGTTATCTGGTATTGAAATATGAGTCGGGGCTGGATCATGAGGCTTATAGCTTCTCATTAACCAGCCAATTGGCTTCCAGCGTTAAGAATATATATCAATGGCAATTTAATTACGCCACCACGCTCGCGCAGTTGCCTTTATTAGTGGTGCTGCTTTTTGGCGGTTTACCATTGGTCTATCATTTGCTGATAAAATTATTTCAAGGCGACCTGGGCGCTGATTTCCTGGCCGGAATAGCCATCGTAACGTCAGTATGGCTTAATGAATATCTGGCAGGAAGCTTGGTGGTATTAATGCTGTCCGGCGGGGCGGTACTGGAATCTTACGCAGTACGCAAAGCTTCTTCCGTATTGGAGGCGCTCGCCAAGCGTATGCCTTCTGTCGCCCACAGACACTCAGGCGATGCCGTAATCGACATTGATACGCAATTGGTGAGGATTGGCGATACCTTGCTGGTACTGCCGCATGAAATCTGTCCTGTGGATGGCACGGTTTTAGAAGGTAATGGCACGATGGATGAGTCGTACCTGACCGGCGAGCCTTATATGATGCCCAAAACCCGTGGCTCTCAAGTCATGTCAGGCGCGGTAAACGGCCATACCGCTTTAACCATACAAGCCGACAAGCTGGCGATAGATTCGCGCTATGCGAAAATCATGGAAGTCATGCACACCTCCGAACAACACCGTCCCAGGTTAAGACGGCTGGGCGATCAAATTGGCGCTTTGTACACGCCGTTAACATTGCTTATTGCCAGTGCCGCCTGGTTGATGAGTGGTGACGTGATCCGTTTTCTCGCGGTACTGGTGATTGCAACGCCCTGCCCTTTACTCATAGGCATACCGATTACCGTGATAGGTTCGATTTCCCTGGCTGCCAAACGGGAAATTGTCATTAAAAACCCGGCTATCCTGGAAACTATTGGCAAATGCCGGACAGCCATTTTCGACAAAACCGGCACGCTCACTTATGGCCGTCCCTCGTTAACGGCCTTAATTGCCAGCAACAAGAATGACGAACGCGACATATTGCAATTGGCCGCCAGTCTTGAGCGTTATTCAAAACATCCGCTATCCAGCGCCATCGTTACAGCTGCCGAGCAAGCGCAACTGCCATTGCTGCCGGTTTCCAATATGAAAGAATCCCCCGGCGAAGGCTTAAAAGGCGTGGTTGACGGCAAACACTTACAGGTAACCAGCCGTCAGTATTTTGTAGAACATTACCCTTTTGACAGCGCCCTGTTGCCGCCTGTCTCCAGCGGATTGGAATGTATTGTGCTGATTAATAACATTTACGCCGCCACCTTGCAGTTTAGGGATGAAATACGGACGGATAGCTCGTCATTCATCAATCATTTAAAGCCCAGTCATTCATTTGACCGAATCATGGTGGTCTCTGGCGACAAGGAATCGGAGGTGCGTTATTTGGCAGAGGAAGTTGGCATTAAGCATATTTTTTTCAGCCAAAGTCCAGAACAGAAGCTAGAATTAGTCCGCAAGGAAACCAAGACGGCAAAAACTGTTTTTGTCGGGGATGGCATTAATGATGCGCCGGCATTAACAGCGGCCACCATAGGTATTGCATTTGGCCAGAACAGCGATATTACTGGCGAATCTGCCGATGCCGTCATCATGAACAGTTCCTTGCAAAAAGTTGATGAACTTTTCCATATCGGTGTGCGTATGCGCAAGATTGCCTTGCAAAGTGCAATCGGTGGTATAGTCCTCAGTGTGATGGGTATGGCAGCGGCGGCTCTGGGTTACCTAACGCCAGTAGCAGGGGCGCTAGTCCAGGAAATTATCGATATTATCGCCATATTAAACGCGTTAAGAGCGGCAGTGCCGCCTAAAACATTGTCAGATTTTTAAGTGTAGTTTGTAAAATTATTATTGGAAATACAGCGCAAAAGTTTATAGGCCTTGCTGTCCTAAAAGCCGGTTTAACAATCAGCGCAGTTGGTTATAAGTTTTACCTTCTGACGAGTGATTGTAAATCGTAGCAATAGTTCTTGCTAACGTGGGGCTATTCTGCTAAAAAGGCGCTGTTTTTATATTACCTTGTTTTTTAGGAGTTAATGGATGACCGAGAGTGCTAAACCGATAGCATCGCCTTTCAGTTTTAAGCCTTATGCAGAAACAGAAGGCGAAGAATATATGAATGAGGCTCAATTAAAACATTTTGAGGCCATTCTTAATAATTGGAAAGCTGAGTTGATGAAAGAAGTCGATCGTACGGTGCATCACATGCAGGACGATGCGGCTAACTTTCCTGATCCTAATGACCGGGCCACCCAGGAATCAGAATTCAGTCTGGAATTAAGAACCCGTGACCGGGAACGTAAACTGATCAAAAAAATTGATGATGCCTTAAAAGAAATCGAATCGGGTGATTACGGTTTTTGCGAATCCTGTGGCATCGATATTGGCATACGCCGATTAGAAGCAAGGCCAACAGCAACCTTGTGCATCGATTGTAAAACATTGGACGAGATCCGGGAAAAACAAATGGGTTAAGTGTTTGTCGTGCATGACACGCCCACCTATATTGGCCGGTTTGCACCTTCGCCTACCGGCCCTCTGCATTTAGGTTCTTTATATACCGCGCTGGCCAGTTTTCTGGATGCTAAAGCGCAGCAAGGCAAGTGGCTGTTACGCATTGATGACCTTGATACGCCCCGGAATGCCACAGGTTCCGTCGATAGTATCTTAAAAACCCTGGAAGCTTTCGCCTTGCATTGGGATAATCACGTCTATTTCCAGAGCGACTACCTGGATACGTACAACACTATTCTTGCCTCATTACAGCGCGATAACACCATCTATCCCTGTACCTGCAGTCGAAAAACCCTTGCCGCCAGCCTAACAGAAATTGCCTCGGCCGAGGGCGTGTATCCCAACACCTGCCGGAATAATAAATTTCCCTGTCACCAGCCCCATGCGTTACGGGTCAGGACTGATGACCGTATGATTTCCTTTGATGATCGGTTGCAAGGCCTGATTAACCATCATCTCGCCAGGCAACACGGCGATTTCATTTTAAAGCGAAAAGATCATATTATTGCTTACCAGTTTGCCGTCGTGATTGATGATGACCGGCAAGGCGTCAATCATGTGGTGCGTGGCATGGACTTGCTGGATTCGACGCCCAAACAAATTTATTTGCAACAGCTACTGGGCTTTTCAACACCGGATTATCTGCACGTACCGATTATCGCCGACAACCTGGGCTTTAAGCTGAGCAAACAAACCCACGCACAAGCAGTAGGGTTAACAAGTCCCGTTCATGTTATTTTTAAATTGCTAAATTTGTTAAAACAGCATCCACCCTTAGAATTGCAACACGCTTCTGCAACAGAACTGGTTAACTGGGCGATTGCACATTGGAATCCGGCTACGCTAAAAAATATTCGCACCATTCCACTGGAAATCTAATAGCTTTACCTACTTATAATTTCTTAACTGCTGAATCCAGAATACGCTGATGACAAACATTAAAATATATGATGTAAAACCCGAAATTGCCAGTAACGCACATATTACGCAGAAAACCTATCAAACCTTGTATCAGCGTTCCATTGCAGAACCGGAAGCCTTTT
>SBAV01000372.1 GCA_005239965.1 Methylobacter tundripaludum | reverse complement strand
CAACAAACTGGCCTTCGTTATCGGTGGGATTAATCATGCGCCAGTAAGCGTTGAGTAGGTTTCCGTAGCTAATAACATCCGGATCGTAATAAACTTTTACGCTTTCAACATGCCCCGTTCCACCATTTGAGACTTGTCCGTAGCTGGGATTAAGCACATGGCCGCCACTGAAGCCAGAAATAGCTTGGTGAACACCCGATAGCTTTTCAAAGTCTGCTTCCGTACACCAAAAACAGCCGCCCGCAAATACAGCAGATGACAAGTTTTCAAGATTTTCAGTGGTAACCTTCTCCAACTTGTCGGCGTAACTGGTGATAACCAGTAAAACCACAATGAAGGCCAGGGAGAGTAGGATGGTTAATCTCATAATGCGCCTCTTTTTTTTGGGGGGAGTGTCGCACCTTCCAGATTTTGGCAGTGTACGTATAGGTTTTGTTATACGATTGTTTGGCTAATAAGACAGCAGGCTTTTATTGTTAGTTTTACAGGCAACAAATTAAATAAATAATGCGGGCTTGGTAGGATTGGGTAATTCTGATGCTGAGGACTTGCGGGCGCAAGTATTGATTTTAAACGGTCTCGGTGTATGAAATAAAAAAGCCCGACTAAAGAGTCGGGCTTTTTATACTTACAGCCAGGGTTTCTTACAAGCTAACAGAAGTAGCGCTTTCTGGCCTTTGTTTGGTTCCATCTTGTGGATCCAAGCAACCAGATAAACCAACAACCATCATTGCTAAAGCTAAAAGTGATAAAACTTTTTTCATAATGATATCCTCCAAAGGGGTTTAAATTATTTTTATATGTGCGTTAATTGATTCAGCACGAGCAATTTATATCATGACTGAAATATCGATGCAATAACAAAAGATAGATTGAGATAGATTGCCGCCCGCTTAACGTTATTGGGAATTCATATCATGAGGTAAATCATAGAAAATAACTTTATTTGTCCATTTCACTGTACCAACCGTAACCCACGGCGCTGCCATGTTTTTGTGCAATTGATCGTAAACCCAATGCGACGGTGCATCGATTTTTTTGAGCTTTATCTGAAACAAGGCATTGTTAAGATCAAGACCAATTTGTTCGCCCCAAAACGCCGTTACTTTCATGATAAATTTACGCACACGTTGGTCGTCAATGGTTGGCGTGACGGCAATATTGGCCCACATCGATTGCACGCGACCCCAATTGGGGGCAAGTAAACGCCCCTCTTCGTTCACAAACGGTAGCCATTGTTCATTACCCTTTGTGTCGATGTAAGTAATGGCTAAAATACGGTCGTAACCGGCAAAATGATCGTGCAAATAAAGCGCGTGGGGAGCAATACCCAAAAAGATTCGTGATACCATCAACAGTGCGTTGCTGCCTTTGGCGATAATTGCCGTAACCGGATTTTGGTTAAGGTCAATGTGAAATCGGTAAAGCAGCCCATAGTGCAAAGAGCAATTTAGTTGCAGGATCAGCAACGCTACGGTTATTTTGGTGATTTTTCTGGCAAAGGCTTTGGGTTTGTGGGTGCCGTATTGCTCAAACAACGCATCATACAGACTGTTGTTTTTCAGTGGCTCGGGGGCAATGCAGCGTGTGTCGCAAGCAAGTCGCGTACGTGTATCAGCGATGGCTCTGTATTTTGCGGAAGCAAGTTGGTAAATGCCGGGTAAGCTTAAAAATAGCCCTACCGGAAATAAATAGCCCATTTTCAGACAGATTTGGATGTAAGTGTCCAGACCTGAATAAATTTTATTGTGTTGGTCTAGCGCATATAGGTCGGTCAACAGCGTTTGGCTGTCAATAGTGGAAAGTGCGGAATATTCTGAGGCATAATCTTGCGCATTTCGAAAATCAATGCGTTTGAATATGTCGAAATGATTAAAAATCAGAATGGTGCGATTACATAAGGGACATTGCCGATCATAAAATACAGTTAACACGGGTTGCCGTGCGGTTATCTGATGGCTTAAACAACGCCACCATGCGAAGGGAATAAGTAAAGCATAAAACGAGAGCATCCCTAAGCCAAATGGATAGATGTTGAGCGACAGGGTAATGCCAAGATGTAAACCGATGCCTATCAGCAAATACAGAACACGCAACCGACGATCAGAAAAAAAGAACATGAAGGTGAACTGAAAAACCATGATAGTGTAGCCTATCATCTTTTGCAGCAGCTCATTGTTCAAAAAGACTGACATATCCAGCGCTGAAACATAATAGGGCTGTGTTGAAGGCAGCCATGCGCCAAGGCCGTTACGCCAATGTTCTGCAAATACCTTGTGAATGTCGGAATCAAAATAAAGGAAACCAAGGCACACAAAAACAGGCAGGTAATAGGCAAGTGCCGAGACAGTAGGCTTTACATATTCGCTGTAATGGATGAAAGGCGTGCTGAGCTTGTATCTGAGGCTGTCTAGGGAAAATGCGCGGTCGCCGGGCATGAACAGCAGAAAAAAACCGGCTCCGGTCATAAAAAGGTCAAAGCCACCGTCAAAATCGCGCTGCATTACGGTGAAGTTGACGAAAATAATCCAGAAAATGTAGTTACAGGTGACTGCGAATTGGTAACGGTAGCCAACAACAATGAAACTGGCAATAATGCCCCAAAGACTCAAAAAAAATGTAATGGTGGGAAATTCGACATCGATATAAGGGATAGGGTCGAAGATCAGGTGGTTGAAATAAAATAGAAAAATTATTTCTTGTAGACACACCAAACCATAAAAAATCCGGAAAACACCAATCCCTGTGGCAGGGACTCGCTGAGTGGAAAGCGCTAATATTTTTGAGTATAGAAATTCATACATTTCAGAAGCTGGTCGTAAAAAATGTCCAAAAATGTAGAATAACGGAAGAAGCTGTGCGTGAGTTTGATGTTGATCAACTGAGTACGAATGGCTTCTACCAATCCATTAAGAATTGGTAGTTGCCATAAAATATGGGAAAACCGATTTTCGACTTATTTTGGTTCGTCGTCTGGGTGCGGCGCGAAAACCCACTTAACCAGTGAATAAACTGCGGCTATAACGACTATAGCGCCAATCATACCTGCCGGCGTTCTTAATGTTTCGACGATATCTAAAATGAACCCCATGAGTGTCCTACCTTACTAATTGTTGTTTTAAGAAATTGCTAGTTATCGTAGCAAGCCGAGGATAAATGATACTTTAGGCAATGTTAAAGTCAAGGTTTATTGCCAATGGATTTTAAAATTTGCTTTACATGGGTATTCGGTTAATCTCAGATTTAAAACTCGATAGTCAATGTGATATAGTTTAAGATCGTCTCGTATAGATATATTCCATGAGCTTAGGAGCAAAAATAATGATAAAAAAACGCACTCTATTGTTACCTTTAACGGCAATTTTTTTTGCACTTTCGGCTCATGCTGATATCCATTTAAAAGATAATACCGATATCTTGGGTAAATGGAAGGTCTATGCGGAGTCCAGCAAATTAGACGGTGAGAAAAAAAAGCTTATCGTCGAATGGGATTTTAAAAGCGATGGCACTCTCGAAACAAAAGCTACCGATAGTTCTGGCCGGACCGGAGAAATGAATATCGCCGTAAAATATTCAGTTGTCGATGGAGAAATACAAAAGCAGGAAATTCCTGGGCGAGACAAATTTGAATCATGTAAGGTTGTCGAGAAAGACGGCTCAATGATGACTTTAAAATGCAAATATCTTTATTATTTTTTAACAAAACTATAACAATTTTAAGAGGAGTGTGGCCATGATTGGTGCTTTGGTAATGATTTTTTCGGTCCTGTGGATTTATCAGTCTGCGTTGAGAGGAAAGGTAAGCAACCCGGTAATCTGGGTAATTGGTTGTGCCGCTATCTTTTTTGCTTCCCAGACTTTACTCATTTGGGGCAGTGTTGATATTTTGGAGACCATGAGGGGAGGGGAGGCAGATGCCAATTACGAGCGTGACTTGTTGAGTGTTGGCGATAGAAAGAACATCGGCGGTTTTCAGGGTGGCAAGGGTACATTTATATCCGTATTCATGGAATTAATGCCGCCAGCAGTGGGATTTTTACTCATTGCATTGATTCGTAACAAGTTCATGCTAAGAGAGCCACTTACTGTAGGCAATTTGTTTAGCGGCCTTAAAGAAATGTTTCAAAGCATTAAGCAAAGCTTCAAGGTGCCCGATCAAGAATAAAATATAACGCTGCCGCCTTTTTAAAAAAGCCCAAGCCTGTTTGCTTGTGCTTTTTTGTCGGTGGGCATCACTAGATTAGCAGAGAAACGATAAATGCGATGATAGCCCCAAAAACAGCAATGCTAATCAAGGCTGCGATGATATAAGTTGGCAGGGAAGCTTGTTCAAACTGCCTTTTGCTGGTTTCACTATTTTGTACGCCAATCATAGCGTATACAATATCTCCAATAATTTGAATAATCTTTGGTTTTTTCATATCCATCCCGTGCAAATGTTAACAT
>SBAV01000160.1 GCA_005239965.1 Methylobacter tundripaludum | reverse complement strand
TGCATCGTGGCGCATGGCGCGTACTTTTTTCTTGTCGATGAGGCTTTCCTTGCTGGATTCATCGAGCATGTCATAAATTGCTTGCGGTATGCCGCCGGATTGTTTCACCACATGGGAAATGTACAGGTCTGGCGATTCGATCAACACGCCTTTGGCGATAATGTATTTCTTGACGATCTCACGGATCACCGGCGCAGGTAACGGCTTGACGTTAAGCTCCTTCATTTTCCACCACAGTTTGCGCACACGGGCTTTTTTCTCCGAAGCACAGCCCACCACCTGGGCATGGTCGAAAATGGCTAACCAGAACGCCATTTGGGTGGGTGTGAGCGAGGTTAAATCATCGACAGCAATCACCGGTTTGTCGGGTGAGCGTGCCAAGGCTGGAATAATGGCATGGGTCAGATCACGCATACTCATGCGGTTGACCTGGCTTTTCACTTCCTTCCAGTCAACCTGATCGCCTGGCAAGCCGTGAAACTTGGACGGTAAATCCAGCTCCTGAGCAGTTACCAGATCCAAGTCCAACATTTGCCGCGCCATTTCCACAAACTGGCCTTTGGCCTGGTGGTCACGTAGTTTTATCAGCAAGGCAATGTTGCTTTGCACCTGATCCAGTGCCGCCCGTAACACCGCCGATTTGCCAATGCCCACCGAGCCAATCAGGATAACGTGTTTGCCTTTTTTGATCTCGGCTACCACATCGGCAACCAGATTGTCACGGCCTATTAAACCTACAACATCATCCATGCTAGCCTCCTAATGCATCGTTGTGGCCTTGCAGGTAGGCCAGTAAAGTTTGCCACTCAGAACCCGCGTACTTGGCCAGTTTGTAACGTTGCGTCTTGGCCAATACATCGATCTTGGCAATTAGCGCGTCTTCATCGTTAACTTTGCCGCCTATCGCCCACAGCTCGTTCATTTCGGAAGAAAAACCCTGGTTGATGCGCTGTTTCAGCCATGCGGCTTTTTCTTTGAGGAATTTACGGCGCACGTCGGATGCCGCTTGTTCGGCTTCCAGTGTCCGCAGTTGCGCCATGTCGGTGATGACTTTGGTGCTCAGGTCATTGGTTTCTTTGGCTTCGGTGACCAGTTTTAACGCCTGCTCACGGTCTTCTTTGATTGAAGATAAGGGGATGTTGATCTGCAAGCCGCCGTAAGCGGTGAAAGGCGTGTCCCGAAAGTCGGTACCGCCGAAACCCAAACGACCGCTTAACGAGGTGTTACGTAGCGCCCAGGTGACCGCATCCGGTTTATCGTAGGCTCTGGTTACATTGTGCTGTGCTTGCAATATCGGGTTAGCCTGGTTAATAAACGTCAAAACCTTGTCATCTTCCCAAGCTTTTACCTGAAAAGGCAATAATATCGTTACAATTGTGATAATTTGTATAATCATGTCTATACTTTGCGCTAACAAAGTTTTATTTTTGTTAGTCTTAAGTCTAGTTTATGAATCAGCAAAAGTTAATGCAATGAATCTAAAAGAAGCAGAATTATTATTGGGGGCGGGGGCGTTGCAAACACCGGTCATTAAAAAATACACCGGTGGTGATGAGGGTTGGGTGGTGTCGCTCAACGGCAAGCACAAGCTGAATGCCACGCTGGAAACCGCACGGGGTGAAGTGCGAGTTTTTAAGCGGTTGGATGTGGCGGTGGATTTATTGTTTGGGTTGGGGGTTGGTAAGGTTGAGGTGGTTCGGTGAAGTCAACGATTCTGTTTATCAGAAAAATGGTGGATTGCTGGCGCGAATTCACCTTTACGAGTTAGGAGTGGAGTTACAAAATACGACTACCCATGCAACCAAAAATACTATTGGCAGGAATCCGCTAAAGCCCAAGCTACTTTTGTGTACAATCCTATCCCAGCAGTCACCAAAACAAAGTATTTCTTCAAGTGAATATCGGGCAAGTAATTCTCTTTGCCCTGTAATACGGTTTATCGCACCCAAAATTGAAGGAATTGATAATAGTGATATGCTTAAACCAACACATGGAAGTAACCAATGTAAGAACCAATCTAAACTCTGGGAATTTTGAGAACCTCGCGAAGCTACTGCGAAGGCAGTAAAAAGAAAAGATTCTGAAGTAACCAACAAAGTTGCCCTCGCCCCAAGAAGATTATGCTGAAAACGTATTTCTTCTCGAATAAATTTAATTTTTTCAAAATTTGTAATATCGCCTAAAGGCTCTTTATTATCGTTATTCATAATATTGCTCCGGTTGAGTGTATTTGAGAATATTGGAACTGTCCCCGTATTCTTTGATTTTAACTGAATGGGTTCAAAATCATTTTCACAATTTCATCGGGAGATAACCCAATATCCACAGTAATTGCATCTAGTGGCTCTTCCAAAGTGGCAAACTGACTATCGAGCAAGGCGGAAGGAAAGAAATGATCGCGCTTTTCCATGCGCTCAAGAATAAGTTCTTTATTGCCATTAAGATAAACAAACTCTAGCATTTCTTGTGAATCTTCGCCGCGAAGCAGATCACGATAGCTTTGTTTTAATGCAGAGCAAGCCAACACATAGCAGGGTGTTATTGTGCGATGAAAAACAATTTGTTCACGCAACTTTTGCAACCAAGGCCACCGATCTTCATCCGTCAAAGGAATACCCGCTTTCATTTTTTCTTTGTTCGAGGTAGGATGAAAATCATCTGCATCCTCAAAGACTCCATTCAAAGCTTTTTTCAGCTTTTCTCCGATGAAGCTTTTACCACATCCGGCAACTCCCATGATGATCCATGTCTTTGGCATTGTTTTCACATTATCTCCTGTGTAGCCTAATGCCGATTGGGTTACGAGTTGATAATTATTTTTATGATTGTTCTTTCATTGTTCTTACATAGTAACTAACACTATCATTATTATATCTAGGACATATACAGCATTTTCATTTTAAATCAGTTACTAAGTTATATTGAACTTGCACCTGGACAATTTGCCCAATTATCTATTGGTCAACAAATATTTGGAGGCT
>SBAV01000145.1 GCA_005239965.1 Methylobacter tundripaludum | reverse complement strand
ATGTCGGGTGCTGCAAAGACCTACGAGGTTTTAAAAACCTCGTAGGTCTCACATTGGTCAAAAATATACCCGACAAATCAAGATTGACTGAGTACTAGGCTGTTAAACTTGTCCTGTTTTACGCAAAAGCAAAAAGTGCGCGCTACAAAGAACTCACTCTACTCTGTTTTAAAACCCGATTGCTCCCAGGCCTGCAAACCGCCGTCCAAATTATAAACCTTGGCAAATCCAGCAGATTTCATCACTGCCGAAGCCTGCGCGGAACGCCCTCCTCGTTGACACTGCATAATCAACGGCGTATTTTTATAAGTTTCAAGCTCGGTAATACGGTCTTTCAACTGCCCTAACGGCACATGGATGGCTCCTGGAATATGCTTTTCATCCCATTCGTTATCTTCACGCACATCAATAATCACAGCCTGATTTTCTGAGGTCATGGTTTGGGCTTCATTAGATGTAATATTTGTAACGGCTTTGGTATCGATCTCATAAGATCCGCAACCGAGCAATAACAAAAGACAGAGCAATACATTCAACTGCTGTTGTTTGCAAAACAGGCGCATTTCACCTCCTCAACTGGTATCTAATCAAAAACATAAATTTAAACCGTATTATGATTTAGTGCCGGGCTCGTTTTTAAAAATGCGGAAAATACTGCGGTTTAATTGCTCTTGTGAACGAGCCAGCATTTCCTGCAAGCGCTTATTTTCTGTCTCCAAATGCCGCGCTTTCTTCTCTTCTTCGCGGATTCTGTCCTTTTGTTTTTGCTGCTCTTGCTGCAATTTTTCTGTTTGCTCCCTAAATTCTTCAATACTCATATCTTTTAGACGCACCGACTCTTCGAATTCGGTCAATATACGTTCCATGCTACTGATTTTCGCTTCTTTGTCCTGGACTTCACGCATTGATTTTTGCGCATTTTCCAGGGCGATTTGCATCTGGTCATTACGGGAGCGCAAAATAATCTCGGAAGAATAATTGCCCAGTTCATCACTGCTGATGTCTTCATTAATCTGCGCGGCGTTGATTAATTCGCATAACAGTTCCAGATCCTCCCTTGCCCTACGCGCCGGTTTGGAACGATTTTCTTTGTCCGTGATGATTTCCCGTGAATCGCAATACGGTTCAAAAGGGAACTCCGATGCCAATAAATCCGACACTTCATCGCGCCGCCACACGCAAGAAAGACAAAAATAGATGATTAACACAAACAGGCCGTTGTTGCGGTTTGCCCCCATCAACACGGTGGTGAAATTGGCATCCATGGTCAGTACATGATCGACAATCTGTTGTATGCGCTCAGGATGTGCCGGATTGGCCTTGGCGGTAAAATTTTCGCGCTTATAATCGTGCGCCAAAGGCATAAGTACATCTTTTTGCCACAGTTGACTCTTATTGGTGTATTTGCCTCGTTCCTTGATGGCGGCAATAAAGCCGTTCAGGAAAATTTGGCTGCGTATTAGCGTAGACAGTTCATGAAAAATACGTTCACGGCTAGATTTTTCCAAATAGAATTCACTGTGGGTGCTGGATGGGCTTTCTTTCTTTAGATATTGCTTTCTTAAGAACAAGCCCCGGATAAAAAACATGTACAACACTAAAATGCCCAGCCCAAAAATATCGGTCGCCTGGCTCCATTGTTTAAACACCCGATAACGGGAAATAGCTACATTCTGGAGCTTGTTGATAATGCTGGCTTCATTTTCGGTTTCTTTATGCTCAATCAGAACCCGATCCAGCACCACCTCGTAAATCCGTGATACAACAACATGATCGGCTTCCACACGCTCTACATCAAAAATAAACTCGCGCAGTTGAATACGATCGCCCTTGCCCAGCTTACCTAATTCACGCAGCGGTTTACCTCGGGAATCTTTCAGAAACAAAGACACGGGTTCTTCATAAGTACGACGTTTCCAGAGAAATTCCAGCTTGTAATAGCCATCGCTTCTTTTCGATAAACGTACCATGTCCGCATCTTCAAACTCTACAGATTCAACCCGTTCCGGCGCATAAAAAGGCGTCACCCGCCCACCGCCTAAAGGCGCTGGAGGTGTCTGGGTTATGCGACCGTCAGGTTCGGTTGAATTTGCCGATACGTGCCCGTAGCCTAATCCAACATCGATCCAGCGAAAATGATCCGGCAGCAACACATCTTCTTCCGATAATTTGGCCATGATGTTGGCAGGGCGCGGGTCTCCATGGATGAGCCCCTTGGTATGTAATGCGCTTAAGCCCAAGGTAAGAGTACGCGCTAATGACAGCCAGGTAATCGGTCGCCAGCTAGACAGCAGCTTGGCATCGGAAGTGGCGCTATTTTCCGAACCCGCGTTATTTGATGTCGTGTCATCATCCAATAACCCCGTCAGTAAGCGTTCCATATCGGATGTCATCCAGCTATACAGACAAATCGGCAAATTAAACCACCAACCGCCTATATCTTTTCGGGTATAGGCTTCCTCTATGATACTGCGCCCCAAGCTACGGAGCTTACTCGCTGATTGTTGGGCGTTAATCTCCGCTTCTTCGTGCGCTTTTCTGGTTTTCTGTTTACGTTTGCGCAGATCGGGCAGATACAACAAGGTTTCTAAGGTATCACTCCGGTCAACCGCGCGGTTCTGAATATCCAGACTGGTAAAGCGGGTGATTTCCGCATAAAGGTCTTTGGGCTCATAACCGACCTGGCGCAGGTAATTGGCAAATTCCAGCGGCCACGCCTGTTTTTCCGAAACCAGCGCCAAACTGTATTTGGCATTAGGTGACAGGTAAAACCCCACATAGCAAGGGCTACGATCGCCACCGGGAATAGTCGCATGGTAATTAGGCTTGCCGGGACGGAGCATACACTTAGCGCCTCCTAAACCGGAAAGATCGGCTGCCTTTTCAGCTTGTATGCCTTCGTGGTAAGAAATTTCCGCAATATGGAAATTCAGCAATTCATCCAGTTGCAGCAAGCGAGGAATACGAATCGCATCGGCGCTGTTCAAGCCATCTTCCTTGATTTTTTTGGCTGATCCGGCATAGAGGATAATCCCCATCGTACCTTCGGCGATAGGGCCAATAAATTCACCGCTTTCATTGTCAACAAACAGTGCCGTACCCTGAAAAATTTCAATTTGCTCTGCACGTTGAATGCTGTCGGTAAGCTCCATCAAACGTTTGTCACTTTGTGATAGCGCTTTTAGCGTACTGTCATTGTCTTTCGCCGTGATGACTTCTTTTATTTCCTGAAATTTATGCTTTGTAGACAAGGGACTCTCCCAAATTCGAAATTTTACGTTTACCACATTGATGTCTTAAAGTAATGGCCATCAATGCAATGAATAGGTTGCGGAATAT
>SBAV01000538.1 GCA_005239965.1 Methylobacter tundripaludum | reverse complement strand
GTTTGGGTATGGCTCAAGAAAGCCTGCTCTTACTCTTCTGTAAGCAACTATGCCGCTCGCAAGAATCTCATAATTAATTTCTCCTGTTAAAGCGTTGTTGTTAAAAGCAGCTGTTGTAAATCAGTTGTTATAAATCAGTACTTCAAGCCTAAGTTTCAGTCCCGTCCAAGTCGAGTCAAGAACTTTGGTTCATATCCTCGGCCCAATCCCGCCAAATAGACATTAACACCGCCATCAGTGTAGGGCCTAAAAACAAACCCAGTAAACCAAAATTCTCAAGACCGCCAAAAATACCCAGCAGTGTCCAGATAAAAGGTAATTGCACGGAACCACCGATCAATAAAGGCCGTACATAGTTATCCGCTAACAAAATAACAATCACCCCGAATACGGCAAGCGAAACACCGGCCGCCATATTGCCTTCGGCCACCAGCACAAGCACACAGGCCAGCACAATTATTTTGGCGGCAAACGGAATCATGGCAAAGACACCGGTTAACGCGCCCAATATGGCAGGGTGTGTAAACCCGGCGAAAGCATACCCTACGCCCAATAACAAGCCTTCACCCAGGCCAACCAATACCAGGCCGTTAACTGTCGCTCGTATGGCGGCCGTTGCGTGAGCTGCATAGCGGCTACCGGTATCGCCGAACAATTTTTGACTCGTAGCTAAAATTTGCCGTCCTAAATTTTCACCGTGTTGATAGACGAAAAACAATACCACCAAGGTCAGTAAAAATCCCAAAAATCGATGCACCAACAGGCTGGCGAAATTTTTGGTATAGGTAATGGCATCACCGGTACCCAACCAATGCAGAGATTCTTCCGCTGCTGCTGGACCACCGACACTTTCCATCCAAAAATTGCTTGCCCATTCACCCACCACAGGTAACGTTTTTAACCAGTCAGGGGCAGGAATGCCGGTATTTTTGATTTCAACAGCCACTTGTCCCAGCGATTGCGCTTCGTCAATCAGACGGCTTAGGCCATAACCCAAAGGCACCAGAATAATTGCGCCAATCAACAACGTTAACACCAAAGCAACCCATGTGGCGTTACCATGAAAACGGTGAACGTTTAGCAAGCGCTGATAAATCGGCCAGGTCGTTATAGCCAGTACGACCGCCCAAACCAATAAAGCCAGGAAGCTGTGTAAAACCCAAGTGCCCAACAACAACAAAATGAAGCCGCCAATAAGGCGGGACCGGACTTCTAGATTATTTTCCATAGTTTTTATTGGATAATGTATGAAAAGAAATAAACCGACTACAAAACAGGTTAACCACTATTTTGTACGAGTACACGTAAGTATTCGCTTCCCCCTTTGAATAAAGGGGGATTGAGGGGGATTTATTTAATCTCCCCTACCCCTCTTTTTCAAAGAGGGGGACTGAATGATTACGAGTACGCATTTCAAACAGTGCGACTGTCAATAGATACAGTGCCATCAGCACACTGGCCGAAACCCACGATGCCATGTTTACCTTCTGAAGCAACAGTTGCTGCCCCAGATACAGGTCTACGCCCAGTCCAATGTAAGTCAGTACGCGTATAACATCGTAATTGACCGGATAAAACTTACGCCCCAGAAGATAGGATAGCACTGCCATACTGGAATAACAGGACAAGGTCGCCCACGCCGAACCCTCATAACCCCAACGGGGGATCCAGTAAACATTTAAGGCCACCGTTAAAATAGCGCCTAATAAAGATACCACTGCACCCAATGCCGTTTTATCGGTGAGTTTATACCAGATGGACAAATTAACATAAATCCCTAAAAACAAATTGGCCAGCAATAAAATGGGCACAACATTTAAGCCGGCACGAAAATCTTTGCCCAGAAAATACTTGAAGAAATCGATATACAAGGTGACCAGCAGGAAAATGAACATGCAAAAAATCACAAAATATTTCAGCACCTTGGCATAAACCGGCCTAGCGTCGTTTTTGTCGGCATAGGCAAAGAAAAACGGTTCTGCCGCATACCGGAACGCTTGTATAAACAGCGACATTAAAATGGACAACTTGTAACAGGCGCTATAAATACCCAGCATCTGCAAATTGGTTGGCTCGTCGTAAGGCAACAGATGCTTTAGCAGCACACGCCCCAGCATTTCATCAATGATGCCGGTAAAACCAATAAACACCATGGGTAAAGAGTACCGCCACATCCGAGCAAATAACTGATGATTAAATCCCCAACGAATACTGAGAAGTTGCGGTGATAACAGCGCAAACTTACAGATACTGGCAGCCAAATTGGCAATAAACACATAGCCTATGCCAATTTCCGGTCGATACAGCTTGCTGATCCAAAAGTCAGGGTACTCTGTATAAAGCCTGGGCCAATAAATAATGAAAAACAGGCTGAGCAATACGGTAATCAGAATCTCGAAAATTTTTATACCGGCAAAGCGCAGCGCTTTGTTTTCGGCGCGCAAACGCGCAAAGGGAATCGATGCAACGGCATCCAGCGTTAAGATAACGGTGAAGTACAGGACGTATTCGGGATGTTGTGCGTAGTGTAACGCCGGTGATAATCGGCTGTTAACCGCCAGTATGGCCAGAAAGAAACAGATATTGACTAAAACAACAAAAATCAGCGCCGTTGAATAGGCCGTATCTTTGTCGGTGTTCTGTTTGTCTCGAAACCGAAAATAACCGGTCTCAAAGCCAAATAACAGCAAAACCGAGAAAAAACCGGCGTAAGCGTAAAACTCGGAGACCACACCGTATTCCATAGCGGAAAAATGGTAGGTGACCAGCGGAACAAGAAGATAATTGAGAAACCGCCCAAAAATACTGCTAAGACCATAAACCGCTGTTTGAGATACCAGCTTTCTGATGATGCCCATATTGCAGTTGTACCTTGGCTGTTGTGGTCGTAAGGCGAAACGGAGTAACTATTGGCAAATTAGGTACGGCGGCACATACTCCACCGTATAACAACTATTTAACCAGATTTAATAACACACCAGCAGCAACCGCTGAGCCAATTACGCCGGCAACGTTAGGCCCCATGGCGTGCATCAGTAAAAAGTTGTGCGGATTACTTTCCAGGCCAATTTTATTGGCAACCCGTGCGGCCATAGGGACTGCCGATACGCCTGCCGCACCAATCAAAGGATTAATCAAGGTGCTACTGAACCGGTTCATGATTTTGGCCATAATCACACCCGCTGCCGTGCCAATCGCAAAAGCAATAGCGCCAAGCGCCAGAATACCCAGGGTTTCCATTTGTAAAAACGCGTGGGCGCTCAGTTTGGAACCAACTGATAATCCAAGAAAAATGGTCACAATATTGATGAGTTCGTTCTGCGCTGTCTGGCTTAAACGTTCGACCACACCGCAGGCATTCATCAAATTCCCCAATGCAAACATCCCGATTAACGGTGTCGCCGAAGGTAACAACAAGATGGAAAGCGTCAATAACATCAGCGGAAAAACAATTTTCTCGGCTTTGCTGACTGCACGCATTTGCTTCATTTCGATTTTACGTTCCTCTTCTGTCGTTAAGGCACGCATAATGGGCGGCTGAATCAATGGCACCAAAGCCATATAAGAATAGGCGGCCACTGCAATTGCACCCAGCAAGTCAGGCGCCAGCTTGGATGCGACATAAATCGCCGTAGGGCCGTCTGCACCGCCAATAATACCGATTGCGGCAGCATCTTTTAAGGAAAACTCCAAACCCGGCACCACATTAAGCGCTAAAGCACCCAGTAACGATGCAAAAATACCAAATTGCGCAGCAGCACCCAATAATAAAGTTTTTGGGTTGGCCAACATTGGGCCAAAGTCGGTCATTGCGCCAACACCCATAAAAATAAGCAAAGGGAAAATTCCCGCCTTAATACCAAAATAGAGGTAATAGAGTATGCCGCCTTCTTCAGCAATCCCGGCAATGGGAATATTGCTCAAAATAGCGCCAAAACCTATCGGCAATAACAGCAGCGGTTCGAAATCTTTTTTGATGGCCAAAAATAACAACAAAAAGCCCACCAGTGTCATAAACACTTGCCCGCTGGTAAAATTATAAATACCCGTACTTTGCCAAAGTGAAATAAAGTTTTCCATGGATTTTTTTAATCTTTTTATAAGGAAACCAAAGCATTACCGCCTGCAACAGCCCCGCCTTCCTTGATATGGACAGCACTGACGACACCTGAAAACTTGGAACGCACTTCGGTTTCCATTTTCATGGCTTCCATCACGACAACCACTTCGCCTTCGTTCACCTCGCTTCCCACAGTAACCAAAATTTTCAGTATGTTTCCTGCCATCGGTGCGTAAACCACTGCACCGCCAGCAATCACAGGGGAACTAATATGAGATAGGGGGCTAACATGAGATACCGGTGCTGGCTGAATATGCAAAGCGCTTGTACCCGGCCCTACCGACACATTAAAGTTTCTGCCATCGACATTAACAGTGTAGCTTTCGGTCACGCTATGGGTAACAGCGACCTTTACGGGAGTGCTTTGTACTTCTGTACCCGGTACGGGTTCAAATGCCGAAGGATTGCCCCGGTTAACTAGAAATTTCCAGCCAACCTGGGCAAACATACCGTTAATTAAAGCATCTTCTTCGATGTTCTTGGCGAGTTTAACGCCCTCAGCCTTCGCTTTCTCTTGCACCTCGGCAATCAATTTGCCCATTTCAGGCGCGATAAGATCGGCAGGGCGACAGGTGATGGCCTTTTCACCGGCCAGCACTTTATCTTGCAAGGCTTTATTGACCGGCGCGGGAGTAGCGCCATATTCGCCTTTTAAGACCCCGGCGGTTTCTTTGGTAATGGTTTTATAGCGCTCACCGTTCATGACATTGATAACAGCTTGCGAGCCGACAATTTGCGATGTCGGCGTTACCAGTGGAATAAATCCCAAATCTTCGCGCACACGCGGAATTTCGTGAAGAACCGCATCAAACTTGTCACTCGCGCCCTGCTCTTTCAGCTGGCTCTCCATATTGGTTAACATGCCACCCGGTACTTGTGACACCAGAATACGGCTATCCACACCTTTCAGGCTGCCTTCAAACTGCGCGTATTTTTTACGGATGTCCCTAAAATAATGGGCGATTTCTTCCAGTTTAACCAAATCCAGGCCGGTGTCACGCTCAGTGCCTTCAAGACTGGCGACGATGGTTTCAGTGGCGCTGTGCCCATAAGTCATACTCAGTGATGAAATAGCCGTATCGACATTATCAATGCCGGCTTCAGCCGCTTTTATCAGTGTAGCAACACTCAAGCCCGTGGTGGCATGACTGTGCAAATGAATCGGAATGCCCGTACTTTTTTTCAAACGGCTGATTAATTCAAACGCTTCGTAAGGCTTGAGCAATCCGGCCATATCTTTAATACAAATAGAGTGCGCCCCCATATCTTCGATTTGCTTCCCTAAATTCACCCACATATCAACGGTATGGACCGGGCTGGTAGTATAGGACATGGTGCCTTGTGCATGGGCATCCGTAGTTAATACCGCTTTGATGGCATGTTCAATGTTACGCATGTCGTTCATGGCATCGAAGATACGGAACACATCGATACCGTTGACCACGCAGCGTTCAACAAACTTGTCGACCACATCATCGGCATAATGGCGGTAGCCTAAGATATTTTGCCCACGCAACAGCATTTGCTGGGGCGTATGCGGCATGGCCGCTTTCAATAACCGCAGTCTTTCCCAGGGATCTTCGCCCAGGTAACGGATGCAGGCATCAAAGGTAGCCCCGCCCCAGGATTCAATAGACCAATAGCCGACTTGATCGAGCTTTTCACAAATAGGTAACATATCTTTGACACGCAACCGGGTCGCTAATATCGATTGGTGCGCATCACGCAATACAACCTCGGTGATTGCTAAAGGCTTTTTTTTATCTTTGGCCATTCTTACCATTTCTCCAGGAAACCGCGAGGGCTTTCATTTACTTGTGCTTGCTTCTGTGTTGATGTACAGCGGCGGTAATTGCCGCAACGACGCTTTTATCAAGGTTACTGGTTATTAGCGGATGAGCCGGCGGCACAGGAGGCGCTTCGGGGAAAAAACGCTGCACCAACGCAGACATGACGTTAATGGCGATTACCAGCATGGTTAAAAACAAGAACACGATGCCCATTCCGACAAACATTAATTCCAGCCCAAGGCTTATTTCTTCCGTCATTGCTCCGACCTTGATAAAACACTTAAAATACTTGAACCTATCGGCACATTATCCATAAAATTCGGCCTCTAAACAAACTAAAGATCACAAGCACCCCTATTTTGCGAATTGCCACAGGCGATGTTTTGCAGCCATACAACTGCAACCGTAAGCAGACGCGTTTCATTACATGATATAAGCAATTGAAATGCCAAGTAAACCCAGTATCCCTGAAAATTAAAGCCACTTACCATTCGAGCTAGCTGTTTTTTGGACAGTTCTGTGACAAAAAGGCGCTGAGCATAACAATACAGGCTACCCGGCTTCCTTACTCCACTGTTTTTTTTCTCCAAAATATCCAGCCGTTTTCCCGTAACAACTAGGTACTTATACTTATTTACAAACATAGGCGCTTACATAGACTGGAGCCAATAAATCCCAACTCCCTCAATGGACGAAAAGAAATCTATGTTCCGAATAAATTTAGCAAAATACACCAATATTCCTGTTGTACGCGGTTTTCTTGGTGTTTTTAGTTTGTTTTACATTAACACCGTAATAGCCGCCAACCCTATCCAGACCGAAAATGCCAAAATCGGTGATCCAAAGTGGAATGCATTTAAATCTCCCGACAATGAACATAACATGGAAGGTTATGCAGACAAGGACTCCGTCAACCTCGGTGAACCTATTAAATTTTATGTCAATGCCAATCCGAGCGTCGATTCGAGTTATACCCTGACTGTCTATCGACTAGGATGGTATAACGGCGTGGGCGCCAGAAAGGTTGCAGGGCCGCTATCAAGAACCGGCAGGACCCAGACAATACCTTCACCTGATCCTGCCACAGGAATGGTACAAGCCAACTGGAACAATCCCTATACGCTCAACATCCCAAAATCATGGGTAAGCGGTATTTATATTGTCACCCTCGTTGGCAACAGCACGGGAAAAGGCAGATATATTCCTTTTGTGGTCAGGGATATGAAGCGCACATCAAATTATCTGTTCCAGGTCAGCACCACTACATGGCAGGCGTATAACGCATGGGGCGGGAAATCACTTTATGATTACAATTCCAACACCCTACCCGTTACTTCTGATACCAACCCTATTCCAGGAGCAAAGGTTCAAGCTCGCAAAGTGTCCTTTAATCGGCCCTATGATGACTGGGCTGGTTTAGGCTTGCTGCCTAACTGGGAAATCAATATGCTGTTTTTTTTGGAGCGGGAAGGTTACGATGTCACTTACCAAAGCGACACCGATACCCATGTGGGCAATGGCGGCCTTTTAAATCATAAGGCCATCCTCTCTGTGGGGCATGACGAATACTGGTCTAAAGCTATGCGCGACAATTTCGAAACTGCCAGGGCACATGGGATCGGTCTTGGCTTCTTTGGCGCTGATGCCGCCTATTGGCAAATCAGAATGGAGCCCACCAGCGCACCGCTTGCAAAACAAGCAAACCGCACCATCGTCTGCTACCGATATTACGCCGCCTTCGAGGATCCTTTGGCAAAAAATTT
>SBAV01000424.1 GCA_005239965.1 Methylobacter tundripaludum | reverse complement strand
GGATAAATAAAAAGTGTCTTATTGTAATCGGCTAATGACAGCTTAATCGAAATAAGTGGAATGATTTGCCCTATTTTTCAGGATTGACAAGCGATGCACATAGGCTAATTTGGCAAGTATTTGTTAAATCAATATTTTTAAAGTGACTGCATTGATTTATAACAAAACACAAACAATAGGTTCAATTTTAACCAGTGTGTCATATTGAGGGATTAAGCTTCTGTTATTAAAAATTGTAGCGGTGCAGATATTTTTTGGGGGTAAGAATCTTGTACAAACATCGATTAAGCTACCAGTGTTGCCTGTTCGGATTATGGTAGTTGCTAGAAAAATGCTGGATACCGATTAGTTCCATGAATAATAACTACAACAACTAACCACTGGTTGATATCGTCAAAGTACCTTATGCGAGTGGTTCTGATTATAACTATAAAATCATGACTAAAATAATTGATAACACACATAATAGATTTAGGGAAAACATAGAAAGATTATTGGAAGGTAGCAACATTGCCTTTAACGGCAATAACCCGTGGGACATACACGTTTATAACGCTGACTTGTATGAAAGAGTATTAACCCAAGGCTCGCTCGGACTGGGTGAAGCGTACATGGATGAATGGTGGGATTGCCAGCAACTGGACGAATTGTTCAAATACATTTGTTTGGTACGCCTTGAAGATAAGGTCATCGTAGATCCGCAAACCCTGATGAACAGGATTTGGGCCCTGTTCACCAATCGCCAATGTAAGCGGCTTGCGCCAGAACTTATCAAATGGCATTACGATATTGGCAATGATTTGTATCGGTTAATGCTGGATAAACGCTTGACCTATAGCTGCGGTTACTGGAAAGAAGCCAAGACATTGGACGAAGCGCAAGAACACAAATTTGATTTAATTTGCCGAAAATTGAATTTTCAACCTGGGCAGAAAATACTCGACATCGGTTGCGGTTGGGGGAGCTTTATGAAGTACGCAGCTGAAAAATACCAAGTGGCTTGTGTGGGGGTTACTTTGTCTTCGGAGCAAATCATGTTAGGCAAAGAATTATGCGCTGATTTGCCTATTGAAATACGTCTGACCGATTACCGTGATCTTAACGAAACGTTTGACCATATCGTTTCGATAGGTATGTTTGAGCATGTCGGTTACAAGAACTACAGTCAATTTATGAAAGTTGTGCATCGCTGTCTCAAAGATGGCGGTTTGTTCTTGTTACACACCATAGGCAGCAGTCGGTCAGTTATCGCTGTCGATGCCTGGATGGGTAAATACATTTTTCCGGAAAGTATGTTGCCTTCCATAAAACAAATTGCCAAAGCCTCAGAAGGGCAGTTTATTATCGAAGACGTGCATAATTTTGGTGCAGATTACGACAAAACGCTGATGCACTGGTACGAAAATTTTGCCAATAACTGGCAAACCATTATTGACCATTACGATCATCGCTTTCTCCTGATGTGGAAATATTATTTGCTGTCCTGTGCCGGTGCGTTTCGTGCCCGTGATAATCAGCTCTGGCAAATGGTGTTATCAAAAACGGGTGTGCAGGGGGTATATTATTCGGTACGCTAATCACTGTCAGCATTGTTAAGTCAGGTAGCGATGTAAGTGCTTTTTGGCAGCCATAGCGCGAATTAACTGCTTTGACCAGCAGTCAACGCTCAAAATCCTATAGTGTTAAACAGATTACACTTAATTTAACAAAGTCGGACATGGACATCGTTTACGATTGATGCGCTTCGCTTCTACGCTCATAAACCACAAAATAGAGGTTCCGAAAATAGATCAACAACCCGGAAAGTTGTCCCATAATAAATACAGGATCTTTCCGGTAAACTGCATAAGCCAACAAGGTAATGCCTCCTGCAATACTGAAATACCAGAACGCAATAGGAAAGACGCTTTTTTTCTCCCGTTCGCTTTTCAGCCACTGTACTATAAACCGCGCCGAGAATAACGCTTGCCCCAAAAAACCGATGGCTAGCCAAATAGTCTCTTTATCTACATTCAATTTCAGTTGCCTCCACCTGTTTAGCACGCTTTTGTAACCAAATGACCCCAATAATGTCAAAAATGCCCACCCAAAGGCGATCAAAAGTGCCGTATTTTGAAATCCCTTTGGCGCGAGCCCGATGGTTTACTGGCTCTGAAATCACCTGTCCACCCGCTCTTAAGACCAGGGCAGGCAAAAAACGATGCATATGATCGAAATACGGTAATGTCATAAATTCATCTCTTAAAAAAACCTTTAAGCCGCAGCCGGTATCTGGCGTATGGTCGGCGAGCACGCTAGAGCGAAATGCATTGGCTACTTTAGATGAAAATAGCCGCCAGGCAGAATCATGGCGTTTTGTTCTCCAGCCCGCAACCATCCATAAATTCGGCGTTGTTTTGCTGTGCTGCAACAATGCAGCATACAAACGCAAAATATCTGCCGGATCATTCTGGCCATCACCGTCTAAAGTTGCGATATACGGATTGCGAGCCGCTTTGATACCGCTATAAATGGCAGCGCTCTGCCCATAGCTCTGTTTATGATGAATTAAACGAAGACTTTTAACCGTTTGCTGTGATTCCTTTAAAATTGCCGCCGTATTATCCGTGCTGCCATCATCCACATAAATAATCTCATAGGTATCTGCCTGACGCATAGCCATCACAATTTCTTCCATTAATGGAATAATGTTTTCTGCTTCATTATAAACAGGCACCACAATAGAAACTTTCAAATTTCCTCCTACACATTGAAGAGAGGGGAAAGGTAACATAGTTTTTTGACTTTCTTATTACAACACGCCGTTTTTGCATTTTTGGTTTAATTTACTTTTGTGATTTGCGAATCAACAAAATGTGTGAAGTTTTTTGGGAAAGTCTCAATCGAGTATGATTTACCTAAATTTTATTTTTTGTCATCTAAATAAAATAATTCTTCTCTACAATGGCTTTTTTAAGAATTTATCCTGTGAGTTGATGTTAGCGTATCTCGCCAAGTTGATTGAAACGAAATTCTGGTATGTGTTGATCACACTGTTTTTGCTGCGCTTCGGTTTTGTTTGCGTCAGCGGATTGGATTTGGTTGGTGATGAAAGCTACTACTGGGATTGGTCCCGCCGCCCTGACTGGTGCTATTACAGCAAACCGCCGATGGTTGCCTGGATGATTGGCGCGTTGACATGGCTACTTGGCGACACAATGCCTGTTGTCAGGTTAGGGGCTGTTTTGTTAGGCACCGGTTTTTTGGCCATTTACTATTACACGGCAAAAGCATTTTATTCAAAATCTGCGGCGATTATAGCGCTTCTCTTAATTTTGGCGACTCCCGCCAATGCGATAAGCAACTTGATCATGACCATTGATCCGCCGCTCTATTTATTCTGGATGGCAACACTTTATTATTTGCAGGCAGCTCTTTTTGAAGCCAATAAAAAGGCTTGGTGGCTGGCTGGAATAATGGCTGCGCTGGCCTGTCTCAGCAAACCGGTTGCTATTGCCTTGCCGCTGTTATTGGCTCTCTATCTCCTGATGAATAAAGAATTCCAAGCAAAACTATGCCGTGAATACCTATGGTTTCTGACACCAGTGTTGTTGAGTTTTGTGCCGCTCATTATCTGGAATTGGCAACATGAATGGATTACGTTTCATCACGGTCGGAGCCATTTTGAACAGGATTCTGTTTTTAACTTAAAGCAAAGATTACAAACATTTGGAATTTTTATTGGTTTAGAAATCTTGCTGTTATCGCCGGTCGTATTGTTGTTACTGGTCATAAGCAGTGCAACAAGTTGCCTCAAGCTTTTTAATTATTCTGTAAAAGATCGCTTGCTGATAATGATGGGGCCAGTTCCCCTTATCGGGATTTTTGGATTAAGCCTATTGCAGAAAGTGCAGGCTAATTGGCCTATACCTTTTTATTTTACAGCGATGATATTGCTCAGCGGCGGGCTATACAAAGGAATTGGATTGAAATGGTTGAAACCTGCATTATTGACAGGTTTCTTCATGGTTGGCTTGGCGTATTTGCTCCCGTTTACAATCCAGGCATTGGGACTTAGGGCTTCATTGGATCCAACCAGTCGTTTAAGGCAATGGCAATCCTTGGCTATTGATATCAACGCCGTTCGCCAGCATCTTTTTAGCAACCCAAGCGATACCTTTCTTCTTGTTGATGGCCATCGTTATCTGGTCAGCGAACTGGCTTTCTATTTACCGGATCATCCACAGGTTTTTCGACTGCCGGATGCGAAAAAAGTCGAATCGCAATACGAAATTTGGCCGGGTCCTATCGGCTATATCGGTAAAGATGGCCTTGTTTTCAGTAAAAGAAGTCCTCGGCAAATGGCCGAAAAAATCGGTGCTGGTTTTGCGGAGCTTAAATTTGTTGAAACGGTTACAGCCATGAAAGGAACCGACAATGCTTTTAGCTATAACATTTATTTAGCTAGAAAATTAAAAAATTGGCCTATTAATTAATGGTTTTCTCAATGAAAAAAAAATGGTTTGAACTGGGATTGGTGACATTATTAGCCATAGTGACCCATGTGCTTTTTTGGGACGGTCATCTGGATATGACATTGGCGCAGCTGTTTTTTCGATCCAGTCCTCTGGATGAAGACTGGCCTTTTCAAAAATTCTGGCTCTGGCAATGGCTGTATGATTTTGGTTATCCATCTACTATAGCAGGTGTCATCATCGCGTTGGTCTTGTTTGTGCGCGACTGGCTAAAAAAATCGACTTACAATTTACGTCTACGTGCCATGTACTTTTTGCTGGTCATTGCTCTGGGGCCTGGGCTTATTGTTAACGCGGTCTTAAAAGAACATTGGGGGCGACCACGGCCAAGAGAAGTTGTTGAGTTTAATGGGCAGTATGCTTATCAGCCTCCTCTGGTGTTGAGTAATAACGGAAAACATTCGTTTGTTTGCGGCCATTGTTCAGTTAGTTTTATGTTTTTCTCCTTTTATTTTATTTTGCAAAAAGGCAGGACTTTGGCTTTATTACTGACCATTGCATATGGATTTTTAATGGGAATCGCTAGAATGGCGGCGGGCGGGCATTTTGTGTCGGATGTTTTGTGGTCGGGTTACGTCGTTTTCTTGTTGTGCTGGTTACTTTATTATTTTGTATTCAGGGAATTTAAAAACCTCCGCTCGACTGAGTGGTCATAAAAGGGCGTATCCATAGGTGGATAAGCTTCGAGCATGTGCCTAAGTATCTGGATTAATTAAGAGACATTCTGCTTTCTCATACTGGTTTGAGGGTTTGGTTCAATGAGGCAATGACGCTTTATTTCCTCACACTTAAGCGGTTTATCTAAAAGTTAACTTCATTAAATTTGGCATTAGCCGTCAATACCTGCATTTTGGCTATGTGGGTTAAGTCCATGCGCTGTTCTTTGCCATTATCGATCAGCAAATATTCCTTTTTGTTCACAGTGATAATGTTTACCGCTTTACCTTCGATGCTTTGTTTGTTTTTTAAGGTCAGTTTCACCTGATAACCGTACAGACAAGCGATTTCAATGTAATCGTGCAGCTCACAGGATATGTTGCATGGATTCATGGGGTTACCTTTCAGAAAAGGTTATAACGGCCTTCACAAAAAGAACGCGCTTTAGTAATTTGCCTTTTTCGCCTACAATCTGGTTGATTGTGGGTTTTTGTATGAATTGTAAGCAAAAGCGCTAGCATTTTGCAGTAACGTCTTTAGGTTTGCAACCGACTGAATTCATTAGGAGTATTTATGTCTATTTCACATGTGTTTGATACTTACGCGAAGACTGCGCAAGGCAGAATTATGCACTTTGATGTAGTGCTGGATGACAAAGATGAGGCTAAAGCCTTGGCTTACGCCAAAGCATGGCTAGAAAGTGTTGGTGTACAAGATGCTGTAGTGACGCAAGAAAACTGCCTATTTTGTCACAGCACGGAAGCGCCGCCCGAGTTAAGAAAACAAATCGATAGCCAAGGTTATGCGATTTATAAATTGGAAGGCTGTCCAAAATAATGTGTTTCGATAGCCCATTTAAAGTTAATGAGCGGGAAAAATAAAAGCATGATAGATTCTGTACAGGTTGCTTCGCCGTGTGTCCGCCTGTGTTGCTTAGATAATAGTGACATTTGTGTGGGATGTTTCCGGTCATTGGACGAGATCAAAGCGTGGTCACAAGCCGACGATAATATGCGTCACGTATTTGTTGGCAATGCCAAATTGCGTTTGGATGCACATAACCTAAAAGTGAGCGAGGGTTTGTTTGATGAAGCAATTGCATAGGCACGATTTGTTTGGTTGGTCTGAGTTTAACGAAGAGCGCAATATTGATTTTCACAGTGTGCTTTGGGTGCGCGAAGGTGGCAATGTGCTGATTGATCCTTTGCCCATGTCAGAGCATGACCACTATCATCTGCAAAGTTTGGGGGGTGTTAACTATATTGTTATCACCAACAGCGATCATGTGCGTGATGCTGAGCATATCGCCAGTCAGACAGGCGCTATTGTCTGTGGGCCGGCCAGTGAAGAGATGTGTTTCCCGTTAGATTGCCAGCGCTGGCTTTATGACGGTGAAGCCATTGTGCCCGGATTGGTCGCTTATCAACTGGAGGGTTCCAAAACACCTGGAGAGCTCGCCTTGATTTTGGAAGGCAGTACCCTAATAACGGGTGATTTGATTCGTTGCCATGTTGGCGGTGAATTGTGTTTGTTACCGGCAGACAGGCTGACTGATCGGAGCAAGGCTATCAAGTCTGTAAAACGGATTGCCGATTTGTCTGGCATTAAGGCGGTATTACCGGGTGATGGCTGGCCAATTTTCAATCATGGCGCAGAAGCGTTACACCGTTTGGCAAGGTCTCTTTAATTACTCCAGTTTTGTTACTGTTTATCCCCCTTTCTTTAAATTAAAGAAAGGGGGACTGAACAACTATATTTGGGATTGCAAGTAATTTTGGATGCCAATTTGCTCAATAAGCGCCAGTTGTGTTTCCAGCCAGTCAATATGTTCTTCCTCGCTTTCCAGGATGCTTGTGAAAACCTCCCTGGAGATGTAATCACTGACGCTTTCGCAATAGGCAATGGCTTCTTTCAGTAACGGGACGGCTTGTTGTTCAAGCTTTAAATCACATGCCAGCATTTCCTGGGGATTTTCACCGATCAATAATTTGCCCAGGCTTTGCAAGTTGGGTAGCCCTTCAAGAAATAAAATACGCTCGATTAATTGGTCGGCATGTTTCATCTCATCGATGGACTCATGGTAAGTCTTTTCGTTGAGTTTTTTAAAGCCCCAGTTTTTGTACATGCGGGCATGTAAAAAATATTGGTTAATAGCGGTTAACTCGTTTTCGAGTGCCCGATTTAGAAACTGAATGACCTTGGTGTCACCTTTCATAAATATTCCTTTGTAGTTGGTGTGTTGATAAAAGTACAGATTATGCCATCATTGGCATCATACAGGTTTCCATGCGGTTTTCATCAAGTAGCTGCTTGATGTGTTGGCTGCATTTTCCACAAACACTACCAACACCCAGGCATTGATGCAATTGCCGACGCGAACAATGGCCATCGGCAATTGCAGATTTTACTTGTTTATCGGTTACGGCTTTGCATACACAGATATACATTTGGGCTCTCTAAGAATATTGTTATAGTTAATAATAACAATTCTCATTAAAAAGTAAAGAGTGTTTTTTAAGTTTTTGCGCCGGTGAGGTTCAAACGATTTAATGAGCGTTCATAAAGCTAAAATCTTGCTGTAACAAGATGGTTGGCAACCGTATTGGCAAGGACTTCAAGCCTTTTTGAGTAAGTAATCCAGCCAGGACACTGGCAAAATCCGTTTTAAAAAAGCAAACAAATAGGTGGGGAAAGTCACGTAATAACGAATTTTGGGGCGCTGGGCTTCCAACGCGTGTACCACTTTGCCGGCGACAGCTGAAGCCGGTAAGGTAAAAGGCACGGCAGCGCCTTCGGTTTGCAGGCGTGTTTCTATCGCTCTATAAGTTTCATGGTGGAAACTGTGGGTCGGGTCGATATTTTTCTTGTAAAGCTGAAAGGCATTTTTTCTAAAATTACTGAGAATCGGGCCGGGCTCAATCAAGGACAGCTGGATATTGGTGCCGTGCAGTTCTAGCCTCAATGTATCCACCAAGCCTTCCAGGGCGTATTTGCTGGCATTGTACGCGCCACGATAAGTCATGGCAACCAAGCCCAGAACGGAGCTGTTATAAATAATGCGGCCATGGCCCTGTTTGCGCATGATTGGGATGAGGAGATTGGTTAGCTCATGCGTGCCAAACAGGTTGGTTTCAAATTGGAAACGTAACACATCACGCGACAAATCTTCAACAGCACCCGGTTGGCCAAAAGCGCCATTGTTGAATAAAGCGTCAATTTTACCGTTTGTAAGCTCAATCGCTTCATTGACCGCCCGCTTGATGCTGGCGCTATCTGCTAAATCAAGCTGTAATGCCGAGAAACCGTCCTGCTTTAAATGTGCTACATCTTCGAGCTTTCTGGCAGTTGCAATGACATGGTGCCCACGTGCTTTTAACGTAACAGCGGTCTGGTAGCCTATACCCGACGAACAACCGGTAATGAGTATGGTTTTGCTCGCATTCATGAGGTACTTACTGTGCCAGTTCTTGTTCGGTAATGTAAAAACGCTTGGCAGTGCTGCAATCCACCAAAAATACTAATGCGCTCTTGGTGCTTTTGATATTCAGTTCTACAGACTCAACCCTTTTGCATTCGCCGGATGCCAAAGCCTTTTCGGCAGCTTTTCTTCTCATGCGTTCGATCTCTGGCAATCTGTCTTGATGCAGCTTGACCAGTGCCGGTAATTGGTCCGGCTTGTAGGTAGGAATGGCAAAAGGAGAGAATTTCTGTGGATTATTCTTGATGAGAAACTGGTTTTTTGCACTTTCATCAATGGCATCCTGCTTTAGTTTTTCCTGTTTTTGCAAGAGCTGCTGTTGCTCGAGTTTTTGTTGCTCGATCAGCGC
>SBAV01000228.1 GCA_005239965.1 Methylobacter tundripaludum | reverse complement strand
TGTTCTTGATGTTAATCAAAATTCAGCAAATAGATGCTTGCAGATTACAGGCTTAAACTCTATCTTCTCACTCATTTCTTTATTGAATTCATCTCGAATGCGCCTTTAATTACAATGAAATCTCGTGTATGAGGCAGTATTGGTTAGTGATACATTAAACATAATTACCCTAAACTTAACCGCAGACAGACTAGTACAAAAAAGCCTATGACAGTCATAACCAAAAATTTCGCAAAACTACAAAATTTCTACGAAACACAGGTCGCAAGGCTTATGGCCAGTGAGCAATACATGGCGCTGATGGCCTTACCGCCCTTCCAGCGCTGGTTAAGGATTGCGGGACTATTTCTGCTTTCTCAGATTGCTGTGTTCGGCGGCTTATATTTGATTTTCGGCAAGCTGGTGGTGATCGGCTTTTTTGCCAGTATTCTTGCCGGCTTGGCGACCGGTTTGGGCGCATTGCCGGTTATTTTCTTCAGGACTGTCTCCAGCAACCTGTTTAGCAGCTTATTGGGGGCGGCGGCCGGGGTTATGTTGGCGGCAACGGCGTTTTCCCTGCTTGTCCCGGGCATGGTTTTTGGTAACGCCCTATGGCCTGGCATAGGGATTTATGTGGTGTCGGCAGGTATGCTAATCGGTGCGCTGTTTCTGCATTATGCAGACCGGCAGCTGCCACATGTCCATTTTGATGCCGTCCTTGATACGCAAATCAATTCCTTAAGAAAAGTCTGGCTCTTCGTTATCGCCATTACCATCCATAATTTCCCGGAAGGCATGTCTGTGGGGGTCAGCTTTGGGTCGGGAGAAATGAAAAATGGCCTGGTTTTGGCCATTGCCATCGCCTTACAAAACATCCCCGAAGGAATGGCCGTAGCCCTCCTCTTAGTCAGCTTGGGCTTCAACCGCTGGCGCGCTGTGGGCATTGCCTTGGCGACAGGTTTGGTTGAGCCTGTTGGGGGCTTGCTAGGCATTACCATGGTCACGGTTTTTCAATCAGTTTTGCCGGTCGCTATGGGATTTGCGGCGGGTGCGATGCTTTTTGTCATTAGCGAGGAAATTATTCCAGAAACCCATGCCAAGGGGCGTTCACGTTACGCGACGTTCTCTTTGATGATCGGTTTTATTATCATGATGATTCTTGATAACGCGCTAGGTTAATGTTTTTGTTAAAACTGACCTAAACATTTAATATGGAAAAACTACAAGCTTACCTAGCGTCCCTTATCGCATCATTGCAATCCACAGATACGCTTTATGATTTATTCGCTGGATTAACCCAGTTCTTCTCAAGTTTGCCGCTCGGTGAAATTCAAGCCATCATCACCTCAGCGGCAACCAGTTTTGCTTTAATTTTTGCCGCTGAAATAGGCGATAAAAGCCAACTGGTGTGTATGGCCTTGGCATCAAAGCATCGGCCTGTTCCTGTGATATTAGGGGCAGTAGGGGCGTTTTCGGTATTGAATGCCTTGGCGGTTGGTTTTGGCACGGCTATCGCTAACTTGCTGCCTGATTATGTAATCGCAGCGACGGTTGCCTTATTGTTTATTGTCTTTGGTATCCAGGCGCTACGTGCTTCCGTTGAAGAACCTGAGGAGGATGTCAAAGAAAAAAGTGGCCACGGGATATTCTTTACCACATTTTTATTGATCACTGTCGCTGAATTTGGTGACAAAACCCAGCTTGCCGTGGTTGCGTTAAGTAGCACGAGCAGCGTTGCAGGCGTATGGCTAGGTTCCACATTAGCCCTCAGTATCACCTCTGCCATGGGCGTTTTGGCTGGAAGAAAGCTTTTGCAAAGAATTCCCCTGGAGCTGCTGCACAAAATAGGGGGAATTCTGTTTTTGATGCTGTCCGCTGTTGCTATTGCCAAGGCCTATCAAAGCTACTTTGGAATAATATAGAGATTGCTTTGACCGATTGCACCCCGCTTTCATTAACGCACAAAACCAACAACGGTGCGTTGTGCGTTAAGAAGCCTACGGCTCAGTACGGGTTTTCCCGCAAACTGGCTGGTTATTTGGCAGGTGCAGCGGGTGCCGCAGGTGCGGCTGGCGTTGCTCCCTGCATTTGTTGATGACCCATCATCCCTGCGTGTTTCCCCATCATCTCTGTGTGATGCGCTTTCATTAATTGCAGTTGTTGGGCCTTGAGCTGTTCTTTTTTTGCAGGATCTTTTTCGGCCACTATCTGATTGGACAGGTCGTGCATTTTTAGCATGTGTTCTTGCATGGAACGCATGTGTTGGTCCTTCTGTTCTTCAGTCATACCCGACATCATGCCACCCATACCTCCCATCATTCCGCCCATACCTCCCATGCCGTGGTGCATCCCCATGCCCATTCCCATGCCTTTCATTGGCATAGCTTCTGGTTTTACAGCTTCTGGTTTTTGGACATTCTCAGCGCTACTGGTTGCAGTTACCGCCGCTAAGAAAATAAACGCCGCTATTGCTTGATAACGATTTTTCATTGAAATCACCTCAATTAATGGATTGAAAAAGACAGTGAGTAAACTCCTGCAGTTTCTGGGAGTTTGGTGATAATCGAAAGTTCATTGATTGAATTTTCGATATTTTGCTACCGGAGCCATAATAGCACCCAATTGATAACGCCATTTTTCAATTAATGGCTTTTTTGATTCACATCAAATTCGATTAAACCGAAAGTGTAATAGTAACCATCGTCGGCTACATCATGACATCCTCACTCAAGGGCCGGTTCATTCGCATACAACTATTGAAATGGATCGCCCTATTTTTTCATGAATACAGATATGAGAGAGCATGGCATGATAAATTTACCTCTGAGGGGGGTCTTATGTCCATTCCAAAATTCCAATCACGTCGCCGTTTCCTAAAACAAAGCGGCATCGGGTTCTTGACCCTTGCAAGTATACCCAGCTGGTTATCAGCCGCAGAGGGTATGCATGGCATGCCGGTATTGCCTGCCAGGAAAGCCACGGCAAACTTTAAACCGGACGTTGAGCTTGAGCTGTTTTGTCAAAACACCGAAGTGCCCGTTTTAGTGGGTCAGAAGACACGCGTTCAGCAGTATTCCGCCAAACTTTTGCAGGGGCCAGAGCAAACGTTGGCAGAAATACCCGGTTCCTTTCTAGGGCCGGTCATACGGTTACAGAAAGGCCAGAAAGTCCGTATTCATTTGCATAATCAACTGTCTGAAGACACCATCACCCATTGGCACGGTTTGCACGTCCCTGCCGAAGTGGATGGCCATCCCGTGTATGCCATTAGCCCCGGACAGCAGTTTGTCTATGAATTTGAGATCGTCAATCGTGCCAGCATGGTGATTTACCATCCCCATCCCCATGAAGCCACAGCAAAACAGGTTTATCATGGCCTTGCCGGCGCCATCATTGTCAATGATGAGGAAGAGGCCGCTTTAGGGTTGCCCTCTGGCGAATTTGAAATACCGATTGTCATTCAAGACCGCCTTTTCGATGGGCAGAACCAGCTCATCTACTCGCCCGGTATGCACGGCAATATGTTTGGTTTTTACGGCAATAGAATTCTGGTCAATGGCCACCCAGAGTTGCAACTGGATGTTGCCAGTCGTGCTTACCGGTTACGTTTTCTAAATGGCTCAACCGCGCGTATTTATAAATTGGCGTGGGATGATGGCACACCGATTACCGTACTGGGTGTCGATGGCGGCTTGCTGGAACAACCAGAAAATAAGCCTTACGTTATGCTGGCTCCGGGTGAACGGCTGGATGTGTGGGCGGATTTCAGTAACCGTAATGTAGGCTCACAATTGGTTATGCGCAGCTTGGCTTTTTCTGGCGTTGTGCCCGCAATGGGTATGGGCATGATGAGCTCCCAAGCTTATGGCTTGCCGGTTGGCAGTGACTATCCCATTTTTACCGCACGCATTAGCAAAAAGGTAACTGACAGCCCAAAATTACCTTCAACCTTATCGAAGATAAGCCGGTATAACATTGGTGATACACATAATCCTAACAAGCCAGTGCCCATCACTATTTCCGAAGGCCACATGCAAATGCTGCTCAATGGCCGTCCTTATGCTTATAACGATATTCAGGACAGGGAACGCATCCCCTTAAACACCATACAATTAATGGAAATTTCCCATGAACATGGCGGTGGCCACGGTATGGGGATGGGTGGAATGGGCCGTATGGGCATGGGCCACGGCATGGGTGGGATGGGCATGGGACGAGGCGGCATGGGTATGAACGGTGGTATGGGTATGATGGGAATGATGGCGATGGCACATCCCATACACTTACATGGACAGTCGTTTCAAATTATCAGCCGTAGTATCGATTCTGCCAACGAAAGAGATTATGCTACAGTAAATCAGGGATTTATTAATAGCGGCCTCAAAGATACGGTGTTGGTTATGCCCGGCGAAACTGTACGCATCATCAAGCCCTTTCAGGATTATAAGGGATTGTTCATGTTTCATTGTCACAACCTTGAACATGAGGACATGGGCATGATGCGCGAGTTTTTGGTTGAGTAATTTCTAGGTAATTTTCGGTTCTGTTGCGTTAGTGAAGTAAGTCAAATTTTGTTAGATTGCGGCTAAACGTATTGTTAAACCAATGCTTGGATTCAAATCGTTTAATTCAGCAAGAAACACATTGCACAGCATTGAACTCATGCACATATCAAAAAAGGTCAGATGTGGCGCCCGATGATGAAAACTTATCAGCCGCAAGACAATTCTATTCTTTAGCCGCGTAATAGCCTTTTTACGGTGGCTCAATGACGCCTTAGAGAAATTAACGCAACAGAACCCTCATCGGCGAATTGGAACAAACTTTTCAGAAGTGGTCTCATGGATTTCAGGTGGGAAACGATGAGGAACTAAAAAAGCGGCTTAGTTCTACTTTGTTAAATCAACATCGCCCTATCATGTTGAAAAAACCAATTGATTTTTAAACGCATAATCAATCGATGCTTGCCTCCTCCTGTGT
>SBAV01000552.1 GCA_005239965.1 Methylobacter tundripaludum | reverse complement strand
ATACTGCCATTTAAGCAAATGCACCAGTAATACCGTCAAGCGGCTTTGCAATTCGCGTTTTTCACTTCGCCCCATGCTTTCAACTTCCTCTATCAAGTTGGCAATATCCAGGTCGTCCAGCCGGCCTGCCTTTAATAAGGCGGCCTGTTCTTGTGTCCAGCCGTAAAAGTCTTGGTCGTAGTTACTCATGGTGATGCTCCTGTTGCGATGGGCTCATTAGTTGATTATGGCGTTTTACATTGGTTCACTATATCGCTTATCAATTGCGGCCCCCTGTAGATCAGGCCGCTGTACAGCTGTACCAAGCTTGCGCCGACCTGCAATTTTTCCTGTGCATCGTCTGCGCTGAGAATGCCACCTGCGGCGATAATGGGTATTTTGCCGTTTAAATGCCCCGCAAGTTCCCGGACGACCAAAGTGGCTTTGTTTTTAATGGGAGCGCCACTTAAGCCGCCTGCCTCATTAGCTAAAGGATGATTGTTGAGGCCATCGCGGGTAATAGTAGTGTTGGTGGCAATTACGCCATCGACGGCAAATTCCAGTAACAGTTCTGCGATATGGCTGATTTCTTCACTGCTTAAATCGGGTGCGATTTTGATGACCAACGGGACATATTTACTATGAATCTGTTGCAGTTTCAGCTGTTCTTCCTTAAGCTGGGATATCAGGTTTTTGATTTCGTTGCCTTGTTGCAGTTGGCGCAAGTTTTTAGTGTTCGGCGATGAGATGTTGATCGCCACGTAGCTGGCCATTGGATATGCCTTACGTAGGCCGATTAGATAGTCATCAGTGGCGTTTTCTATGGGCGTGTCGGCATTTTTGCCGATATTAATGCCCAAAATGCCGTTATATTGGGATTGTTTGACTTGCGTCAATAAATAATCTATGCCTTTGTTATTAAATCCCATACGGTTGATGATAGCCTCAAATTCAGGCAATCTGAACAGGCGCGGTTGGGGATTGCCTGATTGTGGATTGGGGGTTGCAGTGCCTATCTCTATAAAACCAAAGCCTAAGGCAGCAAGCGCATCAATATAATCACCGTTTTTATCCAAACCTGCAGCAAGGCCGACGGGGTTTTTAAAGCTGAGTCCCATAATGTTGACTGGATCACCGGCAATGGGTGGATACAAGACAGAGGTTAAGCCGGTCGCGTGCCCTGCCTTTAATGCTTTTAGGGTGACGGTGTGGGCGGTTTCAGGGTCTAGCGAAAACAGCAGCGGGCGCAGTAAAGGGTAAAGATCCATGGAATTTAGCGTGCTATGTTGATGTTGTGCAGGGTGTAGGGATTTGGGTTGACACGGGTAGGGCGGTTTAATATTAGATCGGCCATCAGTTGTGCGGAGGCGGGCCCCATTACCAGGCCATTTCTGAAATGGCCGGCATTAATGCTTAAGTTATCGATTTGGGGGTGCTTGCCTATAGAAGGTATGCCGAATTGTGTGCCGGGCCTTAAGCCCGCCCAGTGTTTGATGAGCGGGTATTTTTTCAGTGACGGCAATAAATTTAACGCAAAGTTATGTAATTGCTCTTTTGCCGCCGCAGTTGTTGATTTATCAAAGCCTTCGCTTTCAACGGTGCTACCGGCAATAATTTTGCCGTCGCTACGTGGAATCAGGTAGTGGTCGCCATCGAGAACGATGTGCGGTAAGGTTTCCGGTTCAGCCTGATACAGTAGCATCTGCCCCCTGATCGGAGCAATCTGGGGGGAAGTTTCTGCAAGATGCGGGAAAAGTTGCCCAAGCACCTGCTGGCTCCAGGCACCGGCAGTAATAACTAACTGATTGATGCTGATTTTCCCGGCCGAGGTATCGGCGCTGGTAATGCGATCATGTTCGATAGTTGCAGCAGTAATGTGGCAACGTTCACGCAAGATAACGCCTTTGTTAATCAAATCGTATTGTAATGATTTTAAAAGACGCGGGTTGCGTATTTGGGCGATAGCCGGTAGCCACAGCGGATTGTCTACAACCGTGTTCAGTTTGCTATACCTAGTTGGGCTCGCAGCTTCAAAAGGAATGCTGTTAGCGGTACACCAGGCTATCGCGGCATTATCATCAGGGTTTTGGGTGATGAGCAAACCGCAGGGACGCCACTCTGGATTGATAGGGGTGTAATCGGTGAGCTGTCTTGCTAATTCCGGGTACAGTTTCAAGCTCTGGACGACCAAACGCGTAATGGCTTCTGCCTGTCGCCAGGGGTAAAGCGGTAATAAGATACCGCCGCCTGCCCAAGAGGACTCTTGGCCGATCAGATTTTTTTCGAGAATAGTGACAGTAGCGCCGGCATTAATAAATTCCCTGGCAGTTAGCAGGCCGATAATGCCGCCGCCGATAATGGTAATGTCCGAAGTTGAGATCATGAATACCGCAAGACTTAAGTAAGTTGAATATATGAAATGTTATGCAATACTTGGAGCGGTATAACTTACCATGAAGGGCGTGTGTAGGCGGAAGAAATTTAGGATAATTTTTGACTGACGCGTGGTATGGCTTGTTGTTTTTTGTCTACATAAGCAGTACAGTTATCACGGTTTTGTCGTAACGTGTTGATTGGTATTGTTTAGTTGATATAAAAAAAATAAGATAAAAACTTGTTATGACGGGTATTTGCTGTTATATTGTAACCGTGAAATCAAACTTGTTGTAATAAAGAAACCTTTGTTGTAATAAACAAACACCCATAATAAAAACCTCATGAGGGGGCACTAATGATAAAAAAAACGAATACTCGCTGGGCAATTGCGGCAGTTTCATTGGTAGTCGCGGGCAGCTTAATTTCTACGCCAGCTTCAGCGAAAAAACGCCATAAACGCCATCGCCATCATTCTTCTGGAAGCTATTCTCAAAGTTATTCTCAATCGTCAGAAATGAACAGCAAGGTCGATGCCTTGGAAGCCCAAATGCGTGCTATGCAAGATGAATTAAGCAGCTTGAGAGCGAATGCGGGTGCAGGTGCGAGCAGCGCTGATACTGCCAAGGTTCAAGAACTGGATGCCTGGATGCAAGAAGCGAAATCTAAACCAGCGCGTTCAAAAGACAACATGGTGTTCTTCCGCGGCGGTTTTGCAAGAAACGATCAACGTCCGCACGCGACTACATCAAATTTGAACAACGACGGTTGTAATATTTCAGGCTTAGTCGATTGTAATAGTAGCGATAAAGACGGCTGGTATTTCGGTGCCGGTTTCGATTTCAGCCTGGATGACGATCTTTTTGGCATGATGCATAATACCGAAGTATTAGCTGAATTGGCGTTCGATTACAATGAATTCGGCACGTTCACAGGTAATGTTACAGGTGCCCCAGGTTTCGGCGCACCAGGTGGTGTTCCTAATTCTGCTTCAACAGCAACTCAAAGCCAATTGCGTTTGACCGCTGCACCAAAAATCAAATTCTTCAAAGGCAGCAAATTGAGACCTTGGATTATTCCAGCCGGCTTCACCTTGAACGTCATGTCGCCACCAAGCCAAGCTAATACCATTACCCACTTGATGCCTGCTATGCATTTTGGCGGTGGTGTTGATTACAATATTTGGGAAAATATTTATGTGGGTGCTGATGTGCGCTACAACTGGGCATTTAACAAGCTCGACAGTAGTGTTAATACCAACGGCTTAACTGCTGGTGGTTACTTAGGTATTGGTTTCTAAGCCACGCTTAAAAACAGCTGTTTAAAATACCTGTAAGAGTAAGAGAAAGGAGGGCGGAAGCCCTCCTTTTTTGTGTCCGAAAGTTATCGTTGACGATTTGTATTTATAAGATTACACTCAAAATGGTTACTTTAGGCAAGGTGTGAACATGAAGGCAACAGCAAAAGAACTCAGATTTCATTCCAAAGCGCTTTTGGATGCGGTAAGCCGAGGAGATAGCGTTATTATCACTTTTAGAGGTAAGCCGTGTGCCAAATTGGTGCCTTATGAAGATAATGAGCTATCCGAGAATTTGAAAAGTGAGGATGATTTGTTTGGAATCTGGCGTGATCGTGACGATGTCGAATGCGTTGATGATTACGTTCGTAATTTGCGTAAAAGCCGTTTTTGATGTTGGTGGATACTGATGTGTTGATTTGGTATTTGAAAGGCAATATCAATGCACGCAATGAAATAGAAGCATTACCAGAATTTTATATATCGGTAGTGGGCTATATTGAACTGGTTCAGGGAATGAGAAATAAAAATGAATTGACTTGTTTACGGCGGGCTTTGAGAACGTGGAATGCAAAAATAGTGTATGTAACGGAAGATATTTCAGCTAAAGCCATGTTCTATGTTGAACAATACTATTTAAGTCATTCGTTGCAATTAGCTGACGCATTGATTGGTGCTACGGCGGTTGCAAATGGACTGAATGTATTCACGGCCAATACGAAACATTATCGTTTTTTGAAAGATATTTCCTTAAAAGAATTTAGGCCAAATTTGGTGCCAAATACAGACTAAAGGTGAGTCATGAAAATTACAGCTGATATTAACCCTTTAAATGCAGCTTGGCAACCACGGCTCTGAAAGAATGTCCTCAATTAACCACGGACAGGTTTCAGGAAAGTTATCGAGCCCCGTTTCTTTTGATGCTTGATAAATGGCATCACCCCAGACAATTTCAAGCCACTCTGTATCATTTAATCGTGTTTTTAAGCTGGGTACTTGTTTTAAATGAAGTTGAATGGCTTTCCGTTGGTTGCGAATGGTCATTTGCCAGCTGCGACCTTGTCGTTCTGGTTGAAATTGCCATTTTAATAAATGTGCCATCAGGACAGTCATGCGGTTGGCTAGCTCACGTTGCTCACTTTTACCCACGTCTTCTATTTCCTCGGCGATATGTTCAATATCCAGTAAATCAAACATTTTGTTACGCACTAGCCATGCTTGTTCATTAGCCCAGGCAACAACGTCTGTTTCGTAATTAACTGTTGTCATAATTACTCTTATTAGTAGTTTGGTTTTGCAAAAAGCTTAGCGGACTTTTGGTTAAGATAGATCAATGACTTAAACCGCTTCATGTATGCAGTTGATGATTATGTCATTGTTATTAGTTGCTGGTATCATTAATGAATCGTAAATTTAGAAAGTAAACCTCTGCTTTTTTATGTCCGTTACTTTTTTATGGGTGTTATACTTAGTGCCAAATATAGCGCCAAAGGTAACAACCATGAAAATTTCAACCGATATTAAGCCTGTCAGCTATTTAAAGCTGCATTCTGCCGATCTATTAAATCAGGTTAATGAAACCCACAGACCCGTTATTATTACCCAAAACGGTGAGCCTAGGGCAGTATTGCAAGACACTGAAAGTTACGAAAATATGCGCACCGCACTGGGTTTGTTAAAGTTGCTGGCACAAGCGGAAAATGATGTGCGGCAAGGTAACACCGTGACACAAACGCAAGTCTTTGATAATTTAGCGGCAATCTTGGCCAAATAATGAATGAATGTTGTCAAGTTCACTGGAGCAAGACCGCAGAAAATGATTTAATTGCCATTATCCAGTTTATTGGCAACACTAGCCCACAAGCGGCAGTCGATACCTTCAGCAAACTTAAGGATAAAACCGCTGATTTGGTGCTGTTTCCAGAGCGCGGGCGCATCGTGCCCGAATTGTTGGCGCACGGCATAGGGCATTATCGGGAACTGATAATTCCACCTTGGCGTGTTATTTACCGATTTTCAGGTGATGCTGTTTACGTTTTGGCAGTGATAGATTCTCGCCGCAATGTTGAAGATGTTCTATTAGACCGCTTAATTCGAACCAATAATGAAAGTCCTTTACCCTGAAATAACACCCTACCACACTTTTTTCCTTGAAACTGGCAGCCAACATTCGATCTATGTAGAACAAAGCGGCAACCCGGATGGCTTTCCCGTTATATTCTTGCATGGTGGCCCTTGTTCAGGTGCCAAGCCAGACCACAGGCGTTTTTTTAATCCTGAGTATTATAGAATTATCCTTTTCGATCAGCGCGGCTGTGGCTTGTCACTGCCTTTTGGCGAATTGGAGCACAACGCTACCCAAGATTTAATCGACGACATGGAGCGCATCCGCCAAGTGTTGAACATAAACCAGTGGTTGGTGTTTGGCGGTTCCTGGGGGGCGGCATTGGCGTTATTGTATGCGCAACAGCATACTGAGCGCGTCTGTGGTTTGATTATTCGCGCCGTGTTTTTAGCAAGACAACAGGACATGGATTGGTTCATTAAAGATGGTGTCAGGCGTATTTATCCCGAACAATGGCAGAAGTTGTGTGAAAGCATTCCCGAATCAGGGCGTGACAATGTGATCCAAGGTGTGTGCGATGCGCTGTGGGGGACAGATGAAATCGCTGTAAGACGGGTGACGCGGGAATGGATGGCATGGAACGCCCAGGTTGCGCTGGGCAATGCCTATCAAGGATGTTCTCAAGACAATCATGTTACTGATAAAATGGTACAGCAGGTGCGTATGGAGCTGCATTATGCCAAAAACCATTACTTTATTGAAGAAAACCAGATTTTAAAAAATTGCCATAAGTTATCCGATATTTCGGCTATCATCATTCATGGGCGTAACGATCTGGTTTGTCCCATGGAGGCGGGTATGATGCTGCATCAAGTAATGCCCCATGCAGAATATATTGTTTTGCCGAATGCTGGGCATATTGCTCAGGGAGAAGACATGATTAATGCCTTGGTCACTGCCGCCGATAAGTGGGTTAAAAGCAGCTAACGGTGTTTTTTAATGTTTATTGTTGAATTGAACTGGATTATAGCGATAATGTCTTTGTTTTTGACAGCTACAGCTTTGGTGAGATTTGAAAAAATAATATGAGTTTAAAATGACTAAAGATACATCAAAATTAATTGTTAACACGAGCACTCCCGGTGGTTCTGAGCCTGATCAGGACTTAGACGACATATTTGAAGACGGCGAATATGCTGCATCTGAGGCTATTGAAAAAGAAGCCACAAAGCGGGATGCCCGTAGAAAAATTGAGATATATTGGGAAAAAAAGCAACTGAAAGAACAATTTGATGACTTTGACGAATCAGAATTTGGTTTTTAGTCATTTGTTTGTGTTTTAGGTTAAAAAGATGCAAAGCCTCTAAAGGCAATGTATGGCAAAAAAGATATCGTATTTTGCAACATGTGCCCGTGTCTATTGCCCCGATAGCTCAGCAGGATAGAGCGGTCCCCTCCTAAGGGACAGGCCGGTGGTTCAAATCCGCCTCGGGGCACCACATCAGCGCCAATAGTAACCAATGTCGCCCATAACACTATGATTAAAAAAAGATTATGGGTTTTCGTTGTCTAAGTAAATACAATAATATCTATTGTAATCCAATAAGTTAAGCGCTAACGTACACAGTAACTGAGGTTTTACTGTGTTTTCTATTTTTAGACGAGGCGTAGCCTACCATCGGTATTCAGGATATTTTGGTTGAACGAAAATCGGATAACCTCACCAGGACGAGCGTCCGCTCGCTAGAGCTACGTTTTCGGAATCAAATCTTTACCCATCAACGTTTTAACATGCACAGAAACGCTCGCTGCTAAAGCGGTGAGATCATAACCCCCTTCCAAAACGGAAATAATGCGGCCTTTGCAGTGGCGGTTCGCAATCTCCATCAAGGCTTGTGTTACCCAGCGAAAATCGTCTTCCACCAAGTTGATCGATGCCAACGGATCATCCTGATGCGCATCAAAACCGGCTGAAATCAGCAATAATTCAGGTTTAAAAGCATTCAGTGCCGGGAAAATAATGCGCTCGTATTTTTCTTTGAATTCATCGCCTGTATCGCCAGAAGCCAAGGGTACGTTAATAATATTGCCAACGCCGGTTTCAGATGGATAACCGGTGCCGGGGTAATGCGGCATCTCGTGACTGGAAGCATAAAGCACGTTGGGTTGATGATAAAAAGCGGCTTGGGTGCCATTGCCATGATGCACATCAAAATCGACAATCGCAATGCGCTCCAGTTGATAACGTTGGCGTGCATATTCCGCCGCGATGGCGACATTATTGAACAGACAGAATCCCATCGCGTGTTGGGGTTCGGCATGATGTCCGGGGGGGGGCGGACAGCGCAAAAGGCATTATCCGCTGTATCCGTTAGAAGACGATCAACGGCATCGCACACAGCGCCGACGGCACGGAAAGCAGCGGATCCTGAACCGGGTGACAGCACGGTGTCAGGATCAAGGTGGCGTATACCCTGTTTGGGTAAGGCGTCTCGAATGCGCTGGATATGCTCAACCGGGTGTATCAGCCCGATTTGCTGTTCAGTACCCAGGGGTGGCGACATTCTAATTAACGTTACAAATTCGGGTTGAGCCAGTGCTTTGTCGATAGCCCTTAGTCGATCCGCGCATTCGGGATGATCGGGGCCTGTGTTATGCAAAAGAAAATCCGGATGGCTGTAATACAGTGTTCTCACAAGGCCTCGCTATAAAAGTTCTGTGTATTGGTTGTTTTCGTTCATTTTGCAACTTCCACGCTGTCAGGTTTTTTTGTACTTATTATAAAACTTTGCTTAATAACCGAGGATAAATAGAGGGTAAGTAATAATAATTATCGTATTTTCAATGAGATATAAATATGGGGTTGATTTGGCATGACTGGTGCTTGCTATTTCGTATGAATTAAAAAGCTGAGAAAACTCGGTTTGTTCTGTTTAATCGACCGATTTGGAACCCAATAAAAAGGATTTATCCCCATGAAACTACATCAATACTTAGGCGTGCCACTGTTATTACTTGCGGCGCCAACTGTGCATGCATTATCGTTTAATTTAACCGATTTCAGTAGCGGCACTTTAACCCCGGAATATCTTGCTGGATTTAATGAGGCAGCCAATTTATGGTCTTCAAAATTCAGTGATCCAGTCATCGTTAATCTCAATTTAGATGTTCAGTCCTTAGGAGTGGGTATATTGGGGCAAACTACCGTTACTAGCCAGTCGTACACTTATGGTGACGTAAAGTCAGCATTTATTAACGATAAGACTTCAACCGATGACAATACTGCCGTTAACTTTTTACCAACAGGATCGTCTGTTGATTTTTTCCTCAATTTGACCGCAGACAATCCTAATGGTTCTGGTTCTTCCACGCCGTACTTAGATAATGATAATTCCTTGAATAATTCGACAATATCAATGGCTACCGCCAATGCCAAAGCTTTGGGGTTGTCAATTTTGCCAACAATTGACGCCGATGCGACACTTACCTTTAGTTCCGATTTTCTTTGGGATTTTGATACTTCTGACGGGATTGCCGCAGGCTATTACGATTTCGTAGGCATTGCTGCACATGAAATTGGTCATGCACTCGGTTTTATCAGTAATGTTGATATGCTGGATTTCTTCACGCTGTTCGGCCCCTCGCCGGCTGATGATTTTCCAGCTTTTGACTTCGGTTTAACACCACTGGATTTATTCCGTTACTCAGAGGACAGTTGTAATGCTGGGGGTTATCAAGATTGGTCTGCGGATACGCGGGACAAATTTTTTTCCATCGATGGTTGCACAACTTCTGAAGGTTTGTTTTCTACCGGAGCAAATTTTGGTGATGGCTCGCAAGCAAGCCACTGGAAAGATGGCCTAGGATTAGGTTTAATGAAGCCCATTTTTATAGATGGAGAAATCGAAACGCTATCCGGTTTGGATCTAAAAGCCTTCGATGTTATTGGCTGGAATAGTGCGGATGTACCTACGCCGCCTGTCACTTGGCTGATCGGCTCTGGGTTGATTGGATTGCTTGGACGGCGTAAACACAAAAGATGAACGCTGGAAAAATTTACCTGATGAGATGTTTAGGAAAATATTTGTCATAAACTACGGCACCGAGCAGCAGAACAAGCAGGCTGTATAAAATGGGTACGTCACCGATTTTAGCGTACGGAGTTAAGCCGCTCATGGGGACGATGGCGCCTGTCAGTACGGTGGTTGTAAACGGCGCAGCCTGTTTAATCAATTTTCCTGTGGGAGCCACGATACCCGTTATGCCGGTATTGGTGGCGCGAACTAGAAAACGACCGGTTTCCAGTGCCCTCATTCGGGCGATTTGCATGTGCTGCGGACCTTCTATGGAATGACCGAACCAGGCATCATTGGTGAGGTTGACTAGATATGCGGCTGTTTGCAGATGATTGATTGCCAAATCGCCAAAGGCATCTTCATAACAGATGGAAGTTATAAAAGAATAACCTCCGGCTTTTAGTAAAGGTTGCTTTAAGCTCCCAGGTGTGAAGTTGCCCAGTTTGAGGCCTATGAGTTTTAGGACAAAACCCGATACCGGTTGCCAGGGCAAATATTCGCCAAAGGGCAGCAGATGAGTTTTACGGTAAATACGGCTTTCCTGGCCTAACGTGACGGCGGCATTGTAGTATTCGTTTAGCGTATTATCGTCCAGCGGCAAGCTGGCAATGACATCACTGTGGTGTTGTGCAGCGGCTTGGCTTAATGGACGCAGGAACGGCTCGTTGATTTCCGAAAAGAAGGCAGGAACGGATGTTTCTGGCCAGATGATGATGGGTGTGCCCCAGTGTTGTTCGGTTAGCGTTTGGTAAAGGCGTAAGGTTTTGGCTTTATTTTCCGGCAACCATTTTTGATCTTGTCGAATGTTACCCTGAATCAAGGCTACGTTGACAGGGCCACCTATAGGCTGCGTCCATGTCAGGTTTGTTAATAGATAGCCAGTGCCCCATAAGCTTATAACGACTACAGCTAATAATCTCGCGTGTTTTTTATGGATGATTAGGGCGGCAATCATTGTTGCAAGTGCGGCCACTATAAAACTGGTGCCGTATGTGCCTACTATTGGGATATAACCCGCCAGTGGCGTTTCCAATTGCGGGTAGGCGCTCAGTAGCCAAGGAAAGCCGTTGAGAAACAGATGGCCACGCAGATATTCAAACAGTGTCCACAGCAAAGGTGCTGTAAAAAGCCGCACATTGTCCTTTTGACTTATGGCTGTAGACAAATACCCGACCACCATTGGAAATAATGACCATACGGCGACAAATATCACAGTAAACAAACCGGAAACGATAGCGGGCACGTAACCATAATCATGGATACTGACGTACACCCACGATACCCCTAAACCGAAAGAGCCTAAGCCGAATAAATAGGCCCTTAACATGGCGCGTTTAGGCGGCACCTGTTGCCAGGATGCAAACAGAAAACTTAAGGCGACAATTGCTAAATAGGGATAATCAAAGGGGGCAAAGGATAAGGTAAATAAAATACCGTAAACGGGTGCCAGTAATTCCCCGTATTTAAGGCCTGGAAACGCCAGTGGTTTCATGGTGTCGGACTGTGAAAGTTGTTGTGATGAACCGGTGTAAAGAGAATCGGTTATCAAATTGTACATTGATTTTGGGATTGAGTGACTGCCTATTTCACCTCAATTGCGTGTGGCGGTGAGTCAAAATTATTTCATAAGACCCGACAGGCAGTCACAGTGGGGCTAAAATTGCAAACTGTTTTAGCGAAATGCGCTGTTATTTACCGGCACCTATAGCGATAGCGACCGCTTTTTCAGTATGGCCGCAGTCGGTATGCTCCCAGCCTGTAAAGATGCCATTAGTGTCATAAACGATACCATCATCTCCTGATGCACTGACGCCTGTAGGCAGGACATTAAATCCCGCCAGATTTTTACGTGTTCTCCATGCAATATTGTGATCTGCACAAGAGCTATCTCCACTCACGCCAACGGCACCCATGATAACCTTTTTACCGTTGACTTTCTTGTATAAGCCAAGGCCGCCACCAAAGCCATTAATACCGCCGATTTTTTTGCCAACCAGAGGATCAGTGGCAGTTCCGTAACGTACGGGGTTACCAAAATAAGCGACAGATGGATCCATCGGATTACTGTGCTGTAAGCCAAATAGACTGCCGCCCGGTTGGATGGGGCCATAAAGATTGGCCGTTGATAGTGCCAAACCATCCAGACTGAAAGCATTGGCGGTATAAGCCTTTTGCGCTGAAATAAGACGGCTACCGGGCCATTGGCTGTTGCGATTGGCGCCGGAATAAGCTACTGCACAAACAAAGCCATCCCTGTTGACGACAGAAGCCCACATTTCTAATCCGAAGCCGCCGTTCTTGTCAGCGTGGTTTTGTGCAGCACTAAGCGCTGCTTTTAATTGTGCATGGTTGGGAAGACCTTTACAATCTGCAGCTAAAGCCGATGTAGATGCACACGCCAATGCAATGGATAAACCGCAAATGCCATACAGTGATTTTTTCATAATTTATTCTCCAAATAGTTAGATAAACGCGCCGTGGAAATAACAGAATCGTGAAAAATTCCGATTTTATGCCCATCTCGGTTAATTGAAGCTTCTGATGCTAGGGCGGAGTATCTAACAATCGGTTTTTTTCATCGCTCTGTTGAGGCAAGTATAGAACAAGCCCCAACAACTGGGGCTTTTCTACCATATCCTATACTGTGTCTATATTTTGTATAATTAATTAATAATCGGGAGATAGCCGTGATGGCCAGCGAAAAAAGTCGATATTTGTGCGTTCTGTTGTTGACTCTGAGCGCCTGTAACAGTGCTCCGAATAAGGCTGATATGCAATCGTGGCTGGAACAAATTAAGCAAAGCGTGCGATCCTGGATTGATGGACTTTCTACTGAACCCCAACCAGAAAATGCCGAAAAAAAACCCGATAAACCCGATGATGCAAACTTACAGGCTCAGGCTCAAATAGCAGGTGTGGTGGAGAACATTGCCGCTGCACCGCCAGGAAACAGTGGAAAAGATTCATTATCCGGTGCGGACATTGCGCAACTTCACAATGATTACGACAAGGCAATAACCGCAGACGATAAGCGCGATGCGCTGGTGAGCCTCATAGAAGCCGATGCCAACAATGCGGCTACGTTGTTGCGGGATGCCTATGCAGATCCGGATCCGGAAGTGCGTAAAGAAGCGGTGTTACAGATGCATGATTTTAATAATCAAGCTGCTGTGGTTGATTTGTTGCTGAAAGCGTTGGGTGATGCGGAGCCATCGGTAGTGATAGAGGCGGTTGAAGGTTTGGCGCTGCTTCGTGATCCGCGCGCCGTAGAAGGCCTAAAAAAAGTGGCCGCAACACATCCAGATGAACAAATCCGAGTGGTGGCGCAAGATTATGTCGATCAACTAGGGCAGGAAGGCAAGTAGTTTATCCACTCTGTTATAAGTTAATTTATCTACTTGATCATTATAGGTTGGTAATATGTTGAATATTTCAATTAATTTGGAATCGCAAATAAACCAATTAGCCAATGACGCGCATCAACCGGTTGATGCTTTCCTAGGCCGATTGATAGCTGACTACATTGAAGAGAAAGCCGATATTATTGAGGCAGACGAAATCTATCAGCGTATTCAGAACGGCCAAGAAACTACCGTACCCTTCAGCCAAATTTTAAAAGACAATGGCTTGGACGGTTGAACTGTCCGGAACGGCTGCACGGCAATTTTCCAAATTGGATAACACGGTAAAAATTCGTATCAAAGATTTTATCCTTAAATTGTCTGCTATGGATAATCCTCGCCATAATGGCAAAATTATGCAAGGTCAGTACGCCGATTACTATCGTTACAGGATAGGCGATTATCGGCTGATTTGCCAGATTGAAGACGGTAGAATGCTTATTACACTGGTTAAATTGGGGCATCGAAAAGAAGTTTATAAAGGCTAAACAGCCACAAGTCATGGAGGGGCGTTAGCTTACATTTTTTCTTTCAGTTTTAAAAACCGCTGATAACGATTCAAGGATAGGTTGCCATCTTCGACGGCAGCACGTACAGCGCAGCCTTTGTCGTGCAAATGGCTACAATCGTTAAACTGACATTTATCGAGCAATGGCTGAAATTCCCGGTAACCATAAGCCAGTTGCATATTGGATAATTCAGCAAGCCCAAAGATAGCCACCCCTGGGCTGTCGATTAAATCACCGCCATCAGGCAGATGATACAGCGTTGCAGCGGTGGTGGTATGGCGGCCATGTTTGGTGGTTGCCGAAACAGTGTTAGTCCTTAATGTTTTGTCAGGCAAAATCGCGTTGGTCAATGACGACTTACCGACACCGGATTGCCCTGCAAACAGACTCACCTGATTTTTCAAAGCTTGTTTGAGTTGCTCCATACCAGAACCGCTGACAGTGCTGACTCGATACAGCGGATAACCCAGGTCTTGGTACACGTAAAGTTCTTGTTCCAGATCATCGGGCAACGGCAGATCGGTTTTGTTTAGCACCAAAGCTGCGTCTATATTTCTGTTTTCACAAATCGCCAAGTATTGATCCAGCAATAGAAAGTCGCACTTGGGTTCTACGGCAAACACCACAAAAATGGTATCAATATTGGCGGCTACCGGTCGGCTTTTGGCGTTTCTGGATGGGCGTACCAATACCGAGCGGCGCGGTAAAATCTCTTCAATGCGCCCCTGGTTTTCGGATGCATAAGACCACCGTACCCGATCACCCACCGCGACAGTATCTAAGCGTCGCAGTGTCTGGCAAAGTATGATTTTGTCGTCATGTTCAACCGCAATTCCCTGGCCCAAATGGGCGATCACCAATCCTTCGTTATGCGCCATTGCTAAGCTTTGGCTTCTAAGTGTGCGATGCGGATAGCAGCGGGCGGATGGCTGTAATGAAACGCGGAATACAGTGGATCAGGCGTTAAGGTGCTGGCATTTTCTTCATACAATTTGACCAGGCCACTGACCATTTTGCTGGCCTTAGCGTTACTCGCGGCAAAATCGTCGGCTTCGAATTCAAACTTACGCTGAAAATAAGCGCTGATCGGCTGTATAAAAAATGTAAAGGTGGACGACACCAGCATAAACAACAACAAGGCGGCGGCATTGGAAGGTTTATCCACACCCAGGCCATTAAAAAACCATGGCTTGTCAATCAGCCACCCCAAAATGGCCAGGCTGATCAGGCTCATGATAGAACTGGCTACAAGCATTTTGATGACATGTTTGCGCTTGAAATGCCCTAATTCATGTGCCAGCACCGCTTCCAGCTCTTCGTCATCGAGAGAATTGACGAGGTTGTCATAAAACACAATGCGCTTGTTGTTGCCAAGGCCGGTGAAGTAGGCGTTGCCGTGTCCTGAACGTTTGGAGCCGTCCATAATGAATATTCCCTGGCTGCTAAAACCGCAGCGTTCCAGCAAGCCCTGTATCCTGTCCTTTAACGACCCTTCTTCCATCGGGGTAAACTTGTTGAATAAAGGCGCAATTAAGGTGGGGAACAGCCAGCTGACCAGCAGCGAAAATGTCATCATAATGGCCCACACCCATAGCCACCAGCTTGAGCCTACGCCATTCATAACCCACAGGATCAGCGCCAGTAATGGCAAACCAATGGCAGCACCCAAGGCGAGTTGCAGTAATTGATCCTTGATAAATTGCTGTACAGTGCTTTTATTGAAGCCGAATTGTTCTTCAATGACAAAGGTTTGATAGACAGTGGTAGGAAGCTCAATGAGCATCATCAGTAGCGAAATAGTTGCGATGGCGGCCACATCGGCGATGAGGGGCGATGAGATCGAGGCTGTCCAGTAGTTGAAGATCGCGTTAACAATACCGCCCAGTGTAAACAGCAATAACGCGATAACACCAATAATGCTGTCGATATTGCCAAGTTTGCCTTTAGCGATGGTGTAGTCAGCCGCTTTTTGATGCGCTTCTAAAGATACCGTGTTTTTGAAGGCATCAGGTACTGCCGAGCGATGCTCCGCTATATACCGGGTTTGTCGTTGCGCCAGCCAATAGTGCAGTGAAAAAGAAATTATCACCGCAATTAAAAAAATAAATGTAAACGTATTCATAGGTTAAAATTATCAGATTTAAGAATTAGATATGCCAATGCTACACTAACCATAACATTGAATACAAAGAAATCAAATTATGACCCAAAATCCCCAGCACCTTATCTGGATAGACTTGGAAATGACAGGCCTTAATCCAGACACTGATGTCATCATCGAAATAGCAACCATTGTTACCGATAAAGATTTGAATATACTGGCAGAAGGGCCGGTACTGGCTATTCATCAGTCCGATTCGGTACTTGCGGCAATGGATGACTGGAACCAAAAACATCACGGCCAGTCGGGTTTGATTGAACGTGTGCGGGCATCATCTATTGATGTTGCGGAAGCTGAGCGCCTCACGCTGGAATTTTTAAAACAGTGGGTACCGGAAAAAAAATCGCCTATTTGTGGCAACAGCATAGGCCAGGACAGGCGCTTTTTGTGCCGTTATATGCCTACCCTGGAAGCGTATTTCCATTACCGTAATCTTGATGTGTCAACCCTAAAAGAACTGGCAGCGCGATGGGCGCCGAATTTAAAAGACGGTTTCAGCAAGCAGACCAAACATCAGGCATTGGAGGATGTGATCGAATCGATTGAGGAACTGCGCTATTACCGGGAGCATTTCATAAGAGTGTAGCCATGAATCAACTGATAGCGGTTGCATTAGGGGGAGCATGCGGTGCAGTACTGCGGTTTTTAATGTCCTCAGGACTTTATCAGTGGCTGGGCCGGGGCTTTCCTTATGGCACTTTGGCCGTTAATGTTGTTGGTTCTTTTTTAATCGGTTTACTCACCGAAGCCCTGATTCTGCAACGTATCACCCTTACGTTTGATTACAGGGCGGCCATCCTGGTGGGCTTTATTGGCGCATTTACTACCTTTTCCACTTTTTCGTTGGAGACTTTATATCTGATAGAGCAGGGCAGTTTAACCAAAGCAGCTTTAAATATAGTGGCCAGTGTGCTGGGCTGTCTATTTGCCGTGTGGATTGGCTTGCTTTGTGGCCGATCTTTATTTCTCTATTCGGGGGGTATTATTCATTGGCGTGGCGGTGTCATTCCTTATGCACTGATAGTAGTCAATGCCATCGGTGCTTTTTTAATCGGCATTATAGCCACTATTTTGTTGCAGAAAGTTGCGTTGTCCATGGAATACCGTGCTGCCATTATGCTGATTATGGTCGGCACTTATTTAACCTTATCCGGGTTATATTTAATCCTGTTTTTGATAGAGCGCGGTTATTCGCTCGATTCTAATTCGAATTTAATGCTGGGTATTTTTATTGGTAATGGTTCGTTCTGTGTTTTTGTGATTTGGCTAGGATTATTGGTGGGAAAACAGATATGAACCCAAGAGATATAATCATTGCCAGAATCTATACGCTGGAAGGAAATGACCAGTTAAATCAGGCTTTGGATATCCTGCGTGATGAAGAAAAGATCATGGGCGTTACTATTATCCGGGGTATTGCCGGATTTGGTAAAAACCGCGAGGTACATACGTCGACCCTGCTAACGTTATCGCTGGAATTGCCGTTAATCATAGAGTTTTACGATACGCCTGAAAAAGTAGACAAAGCCATCCAAACGCTAAAATCCAAACTTGATTTTAAGCATATCGTTAGTTGGCCGGCGACAGTTCATTAATCCAACTGCTTATCTATCATTGAGCATTCCTGTATGGAAATATATTATAAACAGGCATGGGCTGATTCATGAGCGACACCGCAAAGTTGAAAATGTTAATGGTTATAACAGGCTGCGTTTTTATGTGGTCTGCGATCAATCCGTATGATTATTTTATTTGGCTGTTGGAAGTTTTGCCCGCTATTATTGGCTTTGTTGTATTACTGGTAACGTTCAAGTCATTCCCATTGACTCTGTTCGCTTATGGTTTGATCGCCGTACATGCCGTTATTCTTATGGTAGGGGGCCATTATACGTATGCACATGTGCCGCTGTTTGATGTGCTTAGCGATACCTTCGGTTGGACACGCAATAATTACGATAAAGTAGGCCACTTTGCCCAAGGGTTTGTCCCTGCCATTGTTGTTCGAGAGATTTTACTGCGTACCACATCCTTGCAAGCTGGCAGCATGCTGTTTTTTATAGTTTTGTGCGTCTGTCTTGCGATTAGTGCCAGTTATGAACTGCTGGAATGGATTGTTGCAGCCATTGCGGGTATTGCGGCAGAAGAGTTTTTGAGTACACAGGGCGATGTCTGGGACACACAAAAAGATATGGCATGGGCTCTAATCGGTGCAGTTACCGCGCAGCTTACATTGGGTCTATGGCATGACCGCAGTGTGGCAAAAATTCCCCATTAATATTAACCTTCCTGTTTGGAAATTATTTTTTAAGGCAAAACGCACTATGCTAGACCCCCGTTTATTTAGAACCGATCTTGATTTTGTTACCCAACAGTTAAATAGACGCGCATTTAACTTT
>SBAV01000398.1 GCA_005239965.1 Methylobacter tundripaludum | reverse complement strand
GTATTGAGCGATTCGATGGACTCCATATCAAGGTGGTTGGTGGGTTCGTCCAACACCATGATATTATTTTTTTGCAAAATCAATTTACCGAATAACATGCGCCCCTGTTCGCCACCAGAAAGCACTTTGACGGGTTTGTTGATGTCGTCCGACGAAAACAACAAACGGCCTAATGTGCCACGTATGGTTTGATCGTCATCGGATTCCTTGCGCCACTGCCCCATCCATTCGATAAGGGTAATATTTTCGGCAAAGTCTTCGGCGTGATCCTGGGCATAATAGCCCACTTCCGCGTTTTCCGACCATTTAACGATGCCGGTATCGGGTTTTAGATCGCCGACCAATGTACGCAGCAAGGTTGATTTACCGATGCCGTTGGGACCGATAATGGCAACCCGTTCACCGACAGCAATCATGGCATTTAAATTTTTAAATAACGGATTTTCACCATATCCCTTGCTTACATCTTTAACTTCCAGTGCCAAGCGAAACAGCTTTTTACCTTGGTCAAAGCGGATGAAAGGGTTAACCCGGCTGGACGGTTTGACTTCGTCGAGCTTGATTTTTTCCAGTTGTCTAGCACGTGAAGTGGCTTGCTTGGCTTTGGAGGCATTCGCCGAAAAACGGCTGACGAAGGTTTGCAGCTCGGCAATCTGGGTTTTTTTCTTGGCATTTCCGGCCAGCAATTGTTCCCGTGCTTGCGTTGAAGCAGTCATGTAATCGTCATAGTTACCCGGATATACACGTAACTCGCCAAAATCCATATCGGCCATGTGGGTGCAAACGCTGTTTAAAAAGTGCCGGTCATGCGAGATGATGATCATGGTGCTATTGCGCTGATTAAGTACGTCTTCCAACCAGCGGATGGTGTTGATATCAAGGTTGTTGGTCGGTTCATCCAGCAGCATGATGTCAGGATTGGCAAACAAGGCTTGTGCTAGCAATACCCGCAGTTTCCACCCTGGTGCAACAGCGCTCATCAAGCCGTAATGCTGATTTTGTGGTATGTCCAAGCCTAAAAGTAATTCACCGGCCCTGGACTCAGCGGTATAACCATCCATTTCTGCAAACTCAACTTCCAGCTCGGCCACCTGCAAACCTTCTGCTTCGGTCATTTCCGGCAAAGAATAAATGCGGTCGCGTTCCTGTTTAATTTGCCAAAGTTCTTTATGCCCCATGATGACAGTGTCTATGACGCTAAATTCTTCATAGGCGAATTGATCCTGGCGCAAAATCCCTAGGCGTTCATCGGGGCTGATGCTGACGTTGCCGGCTGAAGGCTCCAGGTCGCCGCTGAGGATTTTCATAAAAGTCGATTTGCCGCAGCCGTTCGCGCCGATCAGGCCGTAGCGGTTGCCATCGCCGAATTTAACAGAAACGTTTTCAAACAGGGGCTTAGCCCCAAACTGCATAGTAATGTTTGCGGTGGATATCAAGGTGTTGTTCCGAAAAGGTTGGTAAAGAGGCAGGAGAAAGACGCACAAAGTTTAAGCTTTGGCATTTGGATCTATTTTTGACATTTTACTCTAAATAGCGTCCGATGTTCGACTTTTATAACCTATTGATTTTAATTGCACCAAAATTTTCGGAACTAAACCGCCCCTTTACGGAACGGTTTAGTTGAACAGCAAGCCCAAAATGTCAAATCAATCCGGATTCGGGCCATTATGACAGCTAAAACAACTGACTTGATAACCTGCCGGCCAATTCTTAGTCCCGAAGTCCCCTGCATTGATGGTTTTGGCCACCTTGATTGCGCTCAGGGGCGTCCCCGCACTTGTCGTGCCGTGGCAATAGGCGCAACTGGGTGTTGTCGCCGTACCTTTTTTATTGGCGTCTTCATGTGCTTTAACCCAGGCATTGCCGGTTGTATGCATGCCATGAGGGCCGCCATCGACTGTGGCCGGTATTGTCTTATGACAGGCTGTACATTCTGCCACAGTACCTGTATGCCCTTGAACAGCTACACTTTGTGTATTGTCATCAGCATGGCTGCTTGGGTATTCAGCATGGGTTGCACCGTGGCACGCTTCACACTGCAAACCGCCGTGTCCGGTACTGAACCGGTACAAATTTAAGCCTGGAACTGGTGTATTAGCATTGGTTGCGAAGGTATGATCTGTCGGCACAATAGCAACACCTTTGGCATTCACCCCAGAGAGCGCCCGCTTATTAGGGGCAGTGCTGTTGTGGCAAGACTCACAGGTTGGTTCGTTATACCAGCCTTGACGCGCCGCATTACCCACCGCCGCCATATTGCCATGACAGCTTTGGCAACTCATCAACGAATCACCCTTGGCATCAACAGCCTTACCCATTGCGCCCCGCAGACATTTTGTCGTCGAACCAGGATGGCACAAATAACACGCCGAACGGTCCCCAATACTATCCAAGGCCAGTTGAGTAGCCGGATCTTTTACTGTGGCATGTTTGATGTGCAACGCTTGAGTAAATGGCGGAATGTCTTTTATGCCGCCCATCACAGTTTTTTTGTTTTTCTTGTCAAAGTAAGCGTTGCTGGCGTGGCAGCCCACGCACAATACCGGCTGGCCAGAATCAGCTGTTGCCAGCAAGCCCTCAGTCTTGTAGCCTTTTTGGAGCGATGCTGACTGAAAAAGTGGGGTGGACAATTCCCGCTCATCATGCAGGCGCAAAATATTTCTCTTCCAGTCTTTATCAGGATTAGCATCGTTTACCCAACCGGCGACCGGTTTTGCGGCAATTTGAGCGGGATTATTAGTAGCCGTGGTGGAGGCATGACAACCCTTACAGGTCATCTCATCACTCACCGGCAATACGGTTGTCGTGGTAGCCAGAACATTGCCCGCAAGATCTTTGGCGACCACTTTTACTGTCGGGTAGAAATTCTTTTTACCGGCATCGTCAAACGGTGTAATAGGAATACCTTCCGCCTCATACCAATGATATTCCGCGTTATAAGTCATTGGCGCAGGAACCAAAGAAGGTGTGTCATTGCCTGGGGCAGGCGTGCCTGTAGCAAGACCGTCCAGATTAAGCCCAACATCGTTGGCAGGATTAAGGCCGACCAAAAGGCCAACCTCATCCCAAAAATTAGTCTTGGTATAACTTTTTGTATTGATAGAACCAGTGCTGTCAGCCACCGCTTCGTAAGTCAGTTTTACGTTACTGGTAATCAGCTTGCCTGCTTTATCCTTCAATTGGGCATGCAGCGTGTTATACGGTGGCAAGATGGCAAAAACAGAAAAGTCCAAACCATCCATACAGTGCATACCCAGATCATTCCATGCAAGCAAGGTGTAATTACCTGCTGCAGGAGGCGTAATGCTGTTTACTGAAACCGGAACCGTCAGTGTGGTCTTACTGTCGCGGATCGTAAGGGTAGCGGAACCAACCTTGATACCTTTCACAGTGATTTTGCCGCTGGCATAACTTGCAGTCGCCACAGTTGTTTTCGAAGAAACCACTTTTACCGTACCAGAACTATTAGACACAGTGATACTGGTTGTAGCCCCGACATTCACACTAACGGAAGCTGGGGAAACAGTTAATGGTGGGGCTTTCACCGTAACGGCCACTTTTTTGGAAGTTTTTTGGTCTTTCACCGTTACAGTAGCAGAACCCGCCTTAATGGCATTGATGGTTGCAGTACCGCCCGCATAGCTCACGGTTGCAATTCCTGCATTACTGGACACCGCAGTTACAGCCCCAGACATACCTGACACCATCAACTTGCTGGTATTGCCGGCAACAATTTGTAATGAAGTCGGGCTTACCGTTAGCGCAAATACATCAGTAAAGGCAAACAATGCACCTAGGAACCACAAAAATCGAAACAGGAAAATACGGACACTCATAATAACCTCATTGGCGGTATAGACTCAAAACCAGGGGTATGTGCAACCTTTGGTTTTTTTGCCGAAAAATTCACTTTAATACAAAGACTTTAGTACAAAGCATGAATCATGCCTGTTAACTATCGTATTGATTGGTGTTATGATTTTTGTTTTTATATGTAAATAAAAGCATACCTTATTTGCAGTCACTGCAAATAAGGTATGCAAATTTGGTAGGATTTTATTGATATTGAGAAACTTCTTGACAATTAAGAGGCGTTTTTTTTAGTTGTGCTTCCACGATAAAAACTTGGGGAACTGGTATGTTAAAACACCTAAAATCAATACTGAATTAAATCTGTTTTGTTTGGGGGCGATGCCGTTGTTACTTTCAATCAGTTGAAAAATAATTATGGTAGTACCGCCATTAACTTAATCGGCGGCCAACATTTTAACGGCTTCTTTTGCCAAAGGACTTAATCCTGAGCCATCCTGTTGATAATAAGCAATAATTTCGTGGCGCATTCTCGGTTCCCAGGCGCGCAACAAATGTTTCTTAACACCTTCGGCAGCAAGCTCTTTATCAGTTTCAGTATTAAAAAAATTACTGATGTCGTTAGCCATTTTTATAAGTCTTTCAATTTTATGGGACATAAATCAATATTAGGTTAAATAAGGTAGTTGGTGTGCGTTAAACGGTACGGGTGCGTATAAACAACGTGTTGTTCATCACGCGCAAAACCAATCAGTGTTAATCCGCAATCCTGGGCTAACCGTATGGCCAAGCCTGTTGGCGCAGAAACCGCAACCAGCAAGCTAATGCCGACAGCAGCCGTTTTTTGTACCATTTCATAACTGGCACGACTGGTAACAATCACAAAACCGCTGGCTGGTTCCTTGCCGGTGCGCAGTATCCAGCCGATCAATTTGTCCAAAGCATTGTGGCGGCCTACATCCTCCCGAACCGCCAATATGCCCTGATCTGGCATGGCCCATGCCGCTGCGTGTACCGACCCTGTCAGTTGGTTAAGTTTTTGGTGTTCCCTAAGGCTGCTTAATGCCAGCAACAATTCGTGGGCAGACAAAGTCACGCCGCCGTGTACCGGATCGGGCTGGCGTATGGCTTGTCTCAACGAGCTTGCCCCGCATAAACCACAGCCTGTACGCCCCGTTAAGTTTCGCCCTTTATCCGCCATGCACATAAAAGATTCATCAGGAATTTTCAGTTGAACTTCTATGCCATGTGAACGGTTATAGACACGGCAGGACAACAATTCTTGCGGTTTTTTAATAATGCCTTCAGTGATACTAAAGCCAAGCGCAAATTCCTCAAGGTTAGTCGGGGTCGCCAACATGACCACATGCGGCATCCCGTTGTAAACCAAAGAAACGGGCACTTCCTCGGCAATGTAGTCTTGCTGCGTTGAATGTTGACCGTGTTGCCAACGGTCAACTGTGCTTTGCTGATAACTGGGCCACCCTAAATCTGGGGAGGGACCATTAATCATGCTGTTTCTTTCTCTTCACCATCTCTCCCCTGTGCCAGCAGCTCAAGTTGGTCTTCCGAAAAAGCCCGATAATTTTTTTGCCATTCAGAAGGTTGATTGACTTTAGTGACCTGCACAGCAGTCACCTTGTACTCAGGGCAATTGGTTGCCCAATCCGAGTTGTCGGTCGTGATAACATTGGCACCCGACTCTGGAAAGTGAAAGGTAGTATACACGATACCTGGTTGCATACGTTCACTGACGAGTGCGCGTAACACCGTTTCTCCGGCGCGGCTCTTAATGCCGACCCAGTCTTGGTTATTTATACCCCTATCTTCTGCATCGTGCGGATGGATTTCTAAAATATCCTCGGCATGCCAGACGTTATTTTGTGTGCGGCGAGTTTGCGCGCCCACATTGTATTGCGACAAAATACGACCCGTGGTTAAAATCAACGGGAATTTCGGCGTAACCTTCTCAGCGGTTGGCACATAGCCCGTCAACATAAACAAGCCCTTGCCGTCATCACGCATAAACTCGCCTTTGTGCATAATCGGGGTGCCTTCTGGCGCTTCGTCATTACAAGGCCATTGGATGCTGCCGAGCCGGTCGATTTTTTCATAACTCACACCCGCAAACGTCGGCGTTAAGCTGGCCAGTTCCGCCATGATTTCCGATGGGTGGCTGTAATTCATCGGGTAGCCCATAGCGTTAGCCAGCATTTGCGTGACTTCCCAATCCTGGTATTTCGCCAACGGGGTCATCACTTTACGCACAGGTGAAATGCGGCGCTCGGCGTTGGTAAACGTACCGTTCTTTTCCAGGAAAGACGAGCCAGGGAAGAACACATGGGCAAATTTGGCGGTTTCATTCAGGAACAGATCCTGCACGATAACGCATTCCATGGACCGCAAGGCGGCATGGACATGTTGGGTATCTGGATCAGACTGGGCAATGTCTTCGCCCTGTACGTAAAGCCCCATAAAGGTTTTATCCAATGCGGCCTCAAACATGTTGGGAATACGTAAACCAGGCTCCGGACTTAAATCCGTATGCCATGTGGCTTCAAATAAATGCCGGGTATCATCATTGGCTACATGGCGATAACCTGGGTACTCATGAGGGAATGAACCCATATCACATGAACCTTGGACATTGTTTTGACCACGCAGCGGATTAACGCCGACACCTTTACGGCCCAAATTACCGGTAGCCATCGCCAGATTGGCAATGCCAATTACGGTTGTTGACCCTTGGCTGTGTTCAGTGACCCCCAATCCATAGTAAATGGCAGCATTTTTAGCGGTCGCGTAAAGCCTGGCTGCGGCCCTGACATCAGCTGCCGGAACACCGGTGATTGATTCAGCCGCTTCGGGTGAATTCTGCTCTTGGGCGATAAAGGTTCTCCATTTGCTAAAGGATTCCATATCACAACGCGCATTGACAAAATCTTCATCAACCAGATTTTCGGTAACTATCACGTAAGCCAAGGCATTGATTAAGGCAACGTTGGTGCTTGGACGCAGTTTCAGGTGGTAATCGGCTTGTATGTGCGGTGTTCTGACCAAATCAATTTGGCGGGGATCGGCCACAATCAGTTTAGCGGCCTGACGCAAGCGCTTTTTCATCAGCGAGGCAAACACTGGATGGCCGTCGGTTGGATTGGCGCCAATCACCATAATGACATCGGCTTCCATTACCGAATCAAAGTCCTGGGTGCCGGATGACTCGCCAAACGTCTGTTTCAGGCCATAGCCGGTAGGCGAGTGGCAGACGCGGGCACAGGTATCGACGTTATTATTGCCAAAACCGGCACGAATCAGTTTTTGCATCAAATACACTTCCTCGTTAGTGCAGCGCGAAGATGTGATGCCACCGATAGAATCCTTGCCGTATTTTTGTTGGATGCGTTTCAATTCGGACGCCGCATGGTTAATGGCCTCCTCCCAGGACACTTCTTTCCAAGGGTCGCTGATGCTGGCGCGGATCATCGGCTTAGTGACGCGGTCTTTATGCGTAGTGTAACCAAAGGCAAAGCGCCCTTTTACACAGGAATGGCCATGATTGGCTTGGCCATCCTTGTTGGGCACCATGCGGATGACTTGTTCGCCTTTCATTTCCGCCCTGAATGAACAGCCCACACCGCAATAGGCGCAGGTGGTGACAATGGCATGTTCGGGCTGGCCATGGTCGATAACCGATTTTTCCATTAAGGTTGCAGTGGGGCAAGCTTGCACACAGGCGCCACACGAAACGCATTCAGAATCCATGAAGGCTTGGTTCTCACTCGGAGATACTTTTGAATCAAAGCCCCGGCCATCAATGGTTAAAGCAAAAGTGCCTTGGGTTTCTTCGCATGCCCTAACGCAACGGGAGCAGACAATACATTTACTGGGATCAAAACTGAAGTAAGGGTTGCTTTCATCCTTAACCGCACCCAGGTGGTTTTCACCGGCGGGATTATAGCGGACTTCCCGCAAACCGACAGCGCCAGCCATATCCTGCAATTCACAGTCACCATTGGCAGAGCAGGTCAAACAATCCAGTGGGTGATCGGAAATGTATAATTCCATCACACCACGGCGAACATCCGCCAGTTTCTGATTTTGGGTCGATATTTTCAAGCCTTCTGCAACGGGGGTAGTGCAAGATGCCGGCATACCACGCCCCCCTTCAATTTGCACGACACAAAGACGGCACGAGCCAAACGGTTCGATGCTGTCAGTTGCGCACAATTTTGGGATATCAATGCCGATACTTGCAGCCGCCCGCATAATCGATGTACCCACCGGCGCTGTCACTTTGAAACCATCGATTTCCAAGGTAACCGTTTGCTGTGCATCGGATGCAGGGGTACCAAAATCTTGTTGTTTGTTGATGCTCATAGTGATGTCCTCGTTACGCAGTGGCTTTGCGCTTTTAATTGTATATTTTCGTTAGAAACCATCTTTAGATTCTTACAAATGGCTTAATAACGGTTAAATTGTTTTCAATGATTTGTTTATGTTGCTATCTTCTAAATATAAAACACAGCAATTCGCTTCCAAGCACTGGCTAAACTACATATGAATTATCCATCATTAACGCTTGCGTGATGGTCACTTGTACTGTTTTGTCCTGTTCAGTTTCATTAGCCACTCGACTATCTGTTGTTTTCGTCTTCAGGAAAAAAATCTTTTCTTAACATCTGTGCAAAAGTGAAAGGGCACTGTTCAGGGAAATTAGCCTTGTCTATGCCAGTTTCATCTTCTGCACTAAGTCGCGCCTTTTCATAAGCTACGGCAATTTTATCACCCAGGTCATATTGCAAACTTGGACTGTCTTCAAGCAATACTGAAATATCAATGCGTTGGATTAAGATCGTATTCTTCCAACTTCTGGAACGCAAAGCCGATTGAAATTGCCATTTCAGCAAGTGGGCAAGCAAAACCGTCAGACAGCTCATCAATTCCCGTTTTTCGCTTTTTCTCATTGCCTCCAGTTCCTCAGCAACATGTTCAACATCAACTTCGGCAAACTGACGTTTACGCAATAAATCAGCGTTTTTAATTAGCCACGCATAAAAATCTTTGTTGTAATCGGCTGTTATTTCCATTGTGTTAATGCACACCAGTGAGTGAGTCAATCAAATCGCTTACCCATTCACCCCAAAATCTTCCGGGAAATGATTCAAAGCACTGAGAACGGGATAGGGGGTCATACCGCCCAAGGCACACAGCGAACCATTCAGTAACGTGTTGCACAGGTCGCGTAACAACGGCACGTTTTTACCCAGATCCCGGCCCGCAGTAATATCATCAATAATCTCGTAGCCGCGTGTGGAGCCTATACGGCATGGCGTACACTTGCCGCACGATTCTATCGCACAGAACTCCATACTGTATCGGGCCATTGCCGCCATATCGACAGTATCATCAAAAACGACGATACCGCCATGTCCCAACACAGCCCATATCGCTGCAAAGGACTCATAATCAATTGGCGTATCAAACTGTGATTCGGGTAAATAAGCGCCTAACGGCCCACCAACTTGCACGGCGCGAATCGGCCTGCCTGAAGCAGAGCCACCGCCAAAATCGTACAGCAATTCACGCAAGGTCAAACCAAACGCCAATTCCACCAAGCCGCCGTGTTTGATATTGCCCGCCAACTGCACGGGCAAAGTACCGCGAGAACGACCCATACCGAAATTACGGTAATATTCGCCGTCTTTGTCCAATATAATCGGCACTGTGGCTAGCGAGATGACATTGTTAATCACCGTAGGTTTGCCGAATAAACCACTGATCGCTGGCAGCGGCGGCTTAAAACGAACCAAACCACGTTTGCCTTCAAGACTTTCCAGTAAAGATGTTTCTTCACCGCAAATATAAGCCCCTGCACCTAGACGCACTTCCAGATCAAACTGTTTACCGCTGCCCTGAATGTTTTTGCCCAGGTAGCCTGCCTGATATGCCTTGGCAATGGCTTCATTCAACGTTTCATAAGCGTGCGGATATTCAACACGCAGATAGATATAGCCTTGGGTTGCACCTACCGCCAAACCGGCGATAGTCATGCCTTCTATCAGCACGAAAGGGTCATCTTCCATGACCATACGGTCCGAAAATGTACCCGAATCGCCTTCATCGGCATTGCAGACAATGTATTTTTGCTCGCCTGGCGCGTTCAGTACGGTATTCCATTTGATGCCGGTTGGGAAAGCAGCGCCCCCCCGACCCCGCAACCCAGAATCTGTAACTTGTTTGACAATCTCTGCGGGAGAGAGTTTCAAGG
>SBAV01000023.1 GCA_005239965.1 Methylobacter tundripaludum | reverse complement strand
GCATTATCCTGCTAATACTGGCCGCTTCTGGCTGTGTAAAACCTAAAGAAATACAAAAATTAAGTGGTAACGCACAGGGTACGAGCTATCACATCAGTTTTTCGAGTAAAAAAAATGTCGATTTAAAAGCCATGGCAAAAAGCGTGGAAGCCGAGTTTTCTCGCATCGACAAACAATTATCCAACTACCGGCCAGACTCTGCTATTGAGCAGTTTAATGCCACGCTCAGTGGCCAACCGCAAACCGTAACGGCTGAAATTGTTAGCCTGATTGAACTCGCACGCGCGGTCAGTACCGCCAGTGATGGCTGTTATGACCTTACCATCAAACCTTTATTCGAATTGTGGGGTTTCACCAAAGATGAATTGACCCTCCCCAGTGAGGCGGCGATTAAAACGACCCTGCACAATGTCGGTCTTGCCCAACTGGAACGTCTGGACGCTAATCATTTACGGAAACACAATCCCGGTTTAAAAGTCGATCTGTCTTCGATTGGTCAAGGCTACAGTGTCAGGCGCATTAGCGCCTTGTTGGAACAACAGGATATTCACGACTACTTGGTGGAAATCGGCGGTGAGTTACAAACACGTGGGCAAAAGCCCGACGGCCAACCTTGGCGTATTGCCCTGGAAAAGCCATTATCCGGTGAACGTACCCTGCACAAAATCATTACGGTAAAACGCACCACACCTTTGGCAGTTATGACTTCGGGTACGTATCGGCATTTTTTTGATGTCGATGGCAAGCGTTACAGTCATATTCTGGATGCACGCACCGGCAAGCCTGTCACCCACACCACGGTATCAGTCTCGGTGCTGCATGACGACCCAACGCTGGCGGATGCGTGGTCTACGGCATTATTGTGCCTCGGTAAAAATGCCGGCATAGAAGCCGCCAATAAGGCCGGTATTGCTGCATTATTTATTGAGCAACAAGGCGAGGCGTTTAACGAGTTTCCCAGTGATTACTTGACAAAATTGGAGCAAGTTTCAATCAAATAGCGATGTAGGGCTGTCGTGAAATTGTTGATTCAATAATACGAAATCTCTGATAGCTTTGCTTCAACTGAGCCTGTATTAGCTGACTAATTGCTCAGTTTTTTGATTATAGACTTCGCCAAGTTTTCGTTTATTTCGTTGTGCCGCGGTACGGGTTGGGATTGTTTGGTTTGGGGATTGGTATACCAATCATGCCGCCCACCATTTCGGATTAGAATGCAGCCCATTTGCTCAAGTATATTGAGTAAATCACGCCTTTTCACTCAAGCAACCAATAACTCTTCAACTTTACGAATGTACGGCACTTGACCCGATTCAAGATCAACGAACAAGTCTTTTAAGTTTTCGATAAGTTCCTCTTTAGTCATGCCTTGAGTCTGGTAATCAGGATATTCATTAAGAAAACCAATAAAAAATGCGTCATCTTGCCATGATGTGAATTTGACAGCTCTCATATATAAACACCCGATGAATCAATAAATTTAGATGACTAAATAGGCCTAAAAAAGACTGCTGTCAAGCTGAGAGCTGCAATATTTTAGTTGCGTAGGAACCGAACTCAAGATTGAACAAGCCCCCGCCATGATCATTTTACACGCGAGTAATTGGCTATTGTGTTCAGTTGATTCAGCCAGGCTACTGTCCACTCAGCAACCTGGTCACGCCACAGCCGCGATGAAAAAGTATGATCGGCAGCGGCAAAATCGTGACGGCTTACACGCGGGTCAGCTAACAGAGCCTGCCACTGCGTATCCTGCTTTACGGCCTCTTTAAATTCATCGGCGGTTAAATCTCTACCGCTCAAAATCAACAACACTGGATGTTTAAAGCGTTGCAAACATTCGCGCATACGGGTGGGCAAATCCAGGTTTTCATCAACACGGTCGACGTGTTGTTTAGCTATTGGATTTGCCGCCGTTTTGTTAAGGAGTTTTTTGCACAAGCCCACTAAAGAAAACAGCGATTGCTGATAATTAAATTTCAAACTGAACACCTTACGCCACAAATTCGGACTTAACAGCCTTTGCAGGTAATAATGCTTGAGATAGGTCTTGGCTGCCCCCTGTTCGGTAAACACCCAGGGATTTAACAATACCAGCCCCTTCACACGCTCGTCCTGATAACCGTAAAACAAGGCGGCGGAAGCTGCATCACACAAACCCCAAATAACAACGCCGGAAAGGTTTGGACAAGCCTGATAGAACATCGCTATCGCCACGCGAATGTCATCATCGACAGCGTCAAATGTTCTCGATTCGCCTTCCGCATCCCCCATGCCCCGATAGTCAAAGCGCATGACTGGAATGCCACTGGCTGCGAGTTCCCGTGCCATTAAAACAAACTGCCGGTGACTGCCAACACGATACTGCGGCCCGCCAACGACCAGCAATATCCCTAAGCTGCCAGACACATCTGCATGGTGAATAATGCCCGTTAAATGATCACCATGACATTGAAAAATGATGGGAGTTTCTTTAAGCATTGGGGACTTTAAATCAGACGGTTGATCGATTCGATCAATAACTCAGGCACTTCAGCAATTTCTTGGGTAGCCCAAAACGGACTGCCAACCACCGTGGATAGGGTAACTGACTTGCCTTTGCTTTGCTGTTCCTCAACAAATTTTAGGGTATTAGCTGCCACCGGCTTGTCAGGGCTACTCAACACTTCGATGAAGCTTATATGGTCGACGTTGCCGGTGTCTATGCGAGTGGCAGACAATGCCAGCAACGGCTTAACCAAGTCAGGGTGCAGCGAATAACCCGCCACTTCAACATGCTGACCATCCAGCAATTGTTGTTTTAAATTGGCGGTTTTTTCTTGCGGGGCATTTTTATCCATCATGGCGGCGGCAAGGCGTAAGCGTAAAAATTGCGTGATAAACAATTCGCCACTTAAAACCGGCTGCCAACACAGAAGATGATTAATCTTGAACGCGGCATCAGAAGCAAAATCCATCGCCAACAAAGTACCGAGCCGCTGTCCCCATAAAGTGATAACCGTTGCCCCTTGTTCTGTTAACCATAAACACGCCGACGTAATATCCTGTTTCCAAATCGGCCACGATGCTTCAGAAAAATCTCCTGCACTGTCACCCGTACCAAATAGGTCAATGACCAATACGGCATAACCGTTTTTAGCAAAGGTTTGCGCCTGTAAAGCCACCATGCGCCGGGATTTGTTCATTTCTTCGGCAAACGCTGGAATATGTAGAATAAAGCCCTTAGGCGTCAGCGTTTCCTGCGCTGGATAAAATACGGAAAAAAGCGCTCGCCCCTCAGTCTTCAGAAAGAAAGGCGAAAGTGGCGCTACCAAACTCACGACAATGCGCCAACCTTATGTTCAACAAATCTAACCAATGCCCCTACCGTTTCAAAAACAGCTGCATCAATCTCATCATCTTCAACAATAAAACCGTACTGTTCTTCCAGTGCGGTTAATATGGAAACGACTGCCATAGAATCTATCTCGGGAATAGCGCCCAGCAACGGGGAATCCATGGTCAAATGATCAACGGCATCGTGTGATTGCAGGACTGAACTTAAAACATTTTTAACATCATCAAACACGGGCTAAACATCCTAGAAAATTATAAGTATAAACAGACACTATCCATTACTTTGAAAAAGATTGTCAATATTTTAATTCAGAGTCTGTGAGCAAATGCGCATTTTCTAAAGGGTGTCGGCCAATAACCTTAAGCAAAGGCAGCTTAAGATTAAGCCGTTCATGTTGGAGTTTGTCGAAATAGGGCCTATTGCTTAGGACTTTGTATCAACTATCAAACAATTGATGATCAATCAAATCACACAGGCAATGTGTGATGAGCACATGAACTTCCTGAATATGGGCGCTGGAACTTGACGGCACACGAATTTCCAAATCCCTTTCGCTCAGTAGCGAGGTAACCATGCCGCCCTCTTTGCCGGTTAAGGCAATGACGGAGATGTCTTTGTTGTGCGCGGCAATAATGGCCTTGGCAATATTAGGGGAATGGTCGTCATCGGTATAAGTGACCAACACATCACCGCTTTGTCCTAAGGCCCTGAGTTGTCTGGCGAAGACATCGTCAAAGTGGGCGGTATTGGCAATGGCGGTGAGGGTTGCCGCATCGGCGTTTAGTGCGATAGCCGGTAAGGCTGGCCTACTGCGCTCAAACTGGTTCAGCATGGCAGAAGACAGTAGCTGTGCGCTGACTGCCGAGCGGCCATTGCCACAGGTGATTATTTTTTTATCGTTGAGTAAGGTGCTAACCAAACGCAAAGAGGCGAATTCAATAACCTCACTAAGGGCGAGGGTCGTATCCTGTTGTACCTGGATACTGTCAGAGAAATGATTAATGATCCGGTTTTGTAAGCTCATGGTAATAATGGTAATAATGGCAATTAAAAAGCATTTTTTACCCATTGTAAGCTGCCATCGCCGGAAAGGGCAATGACATCAAAACGAATCGCCAGCCCGGTTTTTTGGTTCGACAAATAATGCTGGGTCGCTGCGATAATGCGGGCTTGTTTGGTGGGTGTGATACTTTCCAGGGCACTGCCGTAAATGTCGGTTTTACGAAACCTGACCTCAACAATGACCAGGGTGTTCCGGTCAGTCATTATCAAGTCAAGTTCGCCCTGTTTACAACGGTAATTGCGGCAAACCAGTTTCAGCCCGTTGTTAACCAGAAAGTGGTGGGCCTGCTCTTCAACAGCCGCACCACGGATCAAATGCTGCGGTTTTTCTTTTGTTTTAGTGGACACCGCTGATAAAGCCCCTGATTTCAGGTTGTCCGGCCATAAATTTGGCGCACAACAGCTCACGTTTGATGCGGCGATTATCAGTCAGTGTCAGCTTGCCGGTAGCGCCGTAATAGGCGGTATTTTGCAGATCGTTCAATTGCCCGGCAAGGTAATAAGCATCAATCCCCATTGCAACCAGGCGGTAATATTGGTTGCTAAATTGGCTCCAGCCGGGTTGCAGGGCTGGCATACTTAAATCGCCGCTGTAAGCATTGCCCAGCAACCACGGCGCATCACAAAAAGTCACTTTATTAAGCTGTGAATCGGCACTTGGGTTGGGACGGCCTGCATACACATTGGACATGGCATAAATAGCGACTGGATTTACCCGTGCAGTTTGTACTTCTGCGTTGATCAGCCGGGCTTCTTCGCTGTAGGCGCTCAGCAATATGACATCGATATCCTGGCGTAGCCGTGGCGTGGGTTTTGTGTTAGGGGCTGCTGGCACAGTGTCCTGGTAACGGTTTTTGCCTTCATCCAGGCTAAGCAGTTTTTTGGAGACAAAAGAAAAATCGGTTTGTTGAGGACTGTAGGTTTTTTTGATAACGATCCTTCCGCCCTTACGTTGCCAGCTGTCCATCAAAAACTTGGCGACGCGCTTGCCTTGCTCGTTATCCGGTGTTAATACCATGGCATTGCGGTGTCCATCCAGCCACGCCTTACTGGTGATTTGATCGGCATCGTCCATAGGGCTGAGACCAAATTGATAGAGATTGTCTTTACGCAGCCCCGGAACGTGATTGAGCGCCAACACCGGAATGCTAAAGCGTACTGCGTTGGCAACGTTTTGTATTTTTTCTTTATCCAAAGGCCCGATAATCATATTGGCGCCCTGGCTCATGGCTTGGCTGTACAAAGCAGAGCCTGTCAGCTTTTCGCTATCATAGATACGAATGGCCGGGCGGCTAGGGTCGTTACTGTCGTGGTTGTACGCCGCCATAATGCCGGTGCGTATCGCTTTGCCAGCTTCGGCAAAAACGCCGGATTCAGGTAAAAACAAGGCTATGGATTTGGGACGGCCTGCGGTGTCTGTTAATGCTCTTTGCAGATTTTGCAAATAACTGGAATTGGCAGGATGGCTGGGATAAGCGGTGCGCCATTGCATGATGGCATCATTTAAACGCGCCGGATTTTGGTTTTTGGCTTTCAGGATACCGGCAAGTGACAGCCATTCTGCCAGTGGCGTGGCGGCCTGGCTTTGACCGCTCTGCAATACAGATTCAGGTAGCAGGCTCAAGTTTTCAAAAATAAGCGCCTGATTTTTGTTGTGATCATCCGGTGCGGTTAACAGGGGTTCCAGTTCTATCCTGGATTTGGCGCTGTTTAAAAAATCTCCCACCGCTGTAAACGCCAAGGATCGGGCTTGAAAGTATTTGATTTGATCCGGCAGGCTGAGCTGCTGCGGTTGAATTGGCGCAAATCTTTGCAGCGCCTGGTCTTGTTCGCCAAAACTGAGCATAATCTGGCCATAGAGCAGATTGAGCTGGGCTCTTTGCTCAGTTGACAATTCCGCAGGATTGATAGTATCGGCGCTATTTTTGGCTTCCTCACGCTGGTTGGATTGCAGTAAAGACTCAATGGTCGCCAGGCGGTTTCTATTTTGTTCAAGCGCCCACGGGGTAGGCTGATATAATCCTGAGCTGTCCTGCAAAGCGGTACAGCCAGAAAGCAACAGTACACAAAAAGACAAAACGGGAATAAGGGGTTGTTGGGGGTTTTTGTCGTGCCTTACATTTAATAGGTTATTCATATGCGAGTACCGAATGTCAACTGATTATGGGAAATTATATGTTGTTGCCACGCCGATAGGCAATTTAGCAGATTTTAGTTTTAGGGGCGTTGAAATTTTAAAGCAAGTTGATTTGATTGCTGCTGAGGATACCCGACATGTGAAAATGTTGCTACAACATTATGGCATCAGCAACCGGGTCATTGCCTTGCACCAACACAATGAAGACAGCGCTGGCCGGGGACTTTTGCAAAAATTGCAGGAAGGCCAGTCCATTGCGCTGGTGTCCGATGCCGGTACGCCGTTGCTCAGTGATCCCGGTTTGCCGCTGGTAAAAATGGCCAAAGAGGGCAATGTCGATGTCGTCCCCATCCCCGGTGCATGCGCCTTGATTGCGGCGTTGTCCGTATCTGGATTGCCGGTTACGCCGTTTTCTTTTGAGGGTTTTGCACCGCGCACCGCATCGGCACGCAAAACTTTTTTCAGTGAAAAGTTGCCAAGCCCTACCACCTGGGTATTTTACGAGTCCAGCCATAGAATTCTGGCATCATTGCAGGATATGGCGGAAGTTTTGCCGTTGAACCGGCAGATTGTCATTGCCAGGGAATTGACCAAATTGCATGAAACCATCGTCAAGGCCAGTTTGGCGGATGCGTTGGAACGGGTCACTAACGATGACAACATGCGCAAAGGGGAGTTTGTGGTGATTGTAGAGGGTGCGTCAATCGATAAAAGCGAACAGGTAATCACGCCCGAACACCAGCGCCTGTTAGAAATATTGTTGAAAGAATGCTCCACGAAAACCGCAGTGGCAATGGCCGCTGAAATTACCGGCATTCGAAAAAAATTGTTGTATCAGGTTGCGTTAACCATGAATGGTGAACATGGGTAGAAACGCAAGATTTTGCGTCTCTAGGAATGAAAATTTATTAAGGGAACCTCTAATAATTGCTTTTTAAAAAATCACACAATTTAAATTTCAATAATTTACGATTCTAAAGTAGCTGGAAATTTGAATTATTAGAGGT
>SBAV01000138.1 GCA_005239965.1 Methylobacter tundripaludum | reverse complement strand
GTGGGTAAGGTCGACGCTGAACCGCTCGGCGGCAATTGTGCTGCTCACTGAAAGTTGGCGGCCACTGACATTGCCCCTGGTTAGGCAGCCGGGTAAAATCCGGGTGATTTCCAATCCAATGGGATTACATTTACCGGCCAACTTTTCCCGTAGCCCCAGGGTTCCTGGCCAACTCAACTTGTTATTTTTGGGCGAAATTGGAAATCGCAAGGGAATTTTTGACTTACTCCCGGTTATCGCGACACTACGTAAAAAAGGTTTGAATATCAGGTTGCGCTGCGCTGGTAACGGTCAGGTTGAACGATTGCAAGTGGCTCTCAAGGAACTCGCACTTGAAGAGGCCGTCGATTTTATAGGCTGGATAAATTATGACCAAAAAATTAGGGAGTTTGCCGCAGCGGATGCATTTATTTTGCCATCGCATTACGAGGGGCAGCCTATGGCAATTCTGGAAGCCATGATGGCGGGTTTGTTAGTCATATCGACAACAGCTGGCGGTATTCCCGATACTATCGTTAATGAGCGGGAAGGTTTATTGGTATCTCCGGGTGACCAAAACGCAATGCAAAGAGTGCTTGAGAGGGTTTATGCGGATTTGCACTGCGCTGATGAACTGGTCGCCAATGCAAAGCGGCGGATTGAAAATGAAAACAGTCCCCAATCCGTCCTGGCTAAATTGATTGACATTTACAAAGATATTAAGGTGTTGGATTAACCATGATTACCTTAAGCGGCATTCCCCGTCGCAATACTTATTGCATTGTTGATTTTAGTTGTCTGGCTGATTCATAGGCCAGTAGGGTTTGGTCGGCTATGGTGTGCCAGGAAAGTTCACTATTTTTAAGATCCAGAGCGCCATTAGCCAGCTTTTGCCATAGTGTGTCATCGGTAATAATGGCTTCAAGGGCCTGTGTGAGTTTGCCGGTGTCGCGCGGAGGAACCAGTAAGCCATTGACGCCTTCTCTGACCAGTTCAGGTATTGAACCTACCTCAGAGGCTACTACCGGTCGGCAAAAACCTAGCGCCATGGCAGCAACGCCGCTTTGGGTGCCGTCCGTGTATGGCAGGACGGTAATCAGGCTGTTAATAAATAGCCCAGGTATGTCTTCGGCAGGAATGTATTTATCGATAATCTCAAAGCAGCCGCTATCAATCATGCGTTGTCGATGGGGCTCTAGGTCAGTTCCCCTTCCAGCAACGACGCCAATGACCGGATAGCCTTTGTTGTGCAGCGCAATGACTGATTCGACAAAATAGCCAAGTCCTTTATAAGCGTGGATGCGGCCAAAGAAAAGTAAACGGCAACCTTCAGGACGAAGGGCTACGGTTCCGTCAAAGCCGACGCCGAGTGGCCCGTGCGCGATAGACCACACCTTGTTTTTGAAGCGCGGGTACAGGTCGGTTAATTCTGCAGCAATGATGTTGCCGTGGGTGATGGCTATATCAGCGAAGTGCCGGATGATTATCAGGTAGAATGTAAAGCGAGAAAGCTTGGCATCCTGTCCTGTGTGGCGTTTCGGATCGTGTATGGTTAGAACCGAAGGGAATTTTGTTAAAAATGGCAGGCTTAGTAGTAATTCGTCGCGTGGATCTTCTTGGTAATGAATGACATCAGGTGCAAATTGTTTGATGGTTTTGAGGAGTAAGTTCATGTTTTTAATGATGTCGCCAACTGATTTTGGCCTTGCTAACACGATTATTTCCAACCCCGTTTTTTTTATTCGATTGCGCCAATCAGGGCCGAGTTCATCATCGGCGTTGTCCTGGTACAGCATTAATAGAACATTTGCTTTTTCAGATAAGGCCAAGGCCAAGTTTGTAACATATTCAGCAAAGTGAAGGGAAACAAGGGCTACACGATGTATCGACATGATTTAATCTCCATGAAAAACTGCGGTTTGAATTTATGTGATCCTCACACATAACAGGCTGGATGCTATAATTTGGTATGTGATTTTTTCGGTTGAATTATTTGGCTCAGTCGGAATTTTTGACATTTAAGGTGGAGCAAGTACATAATTCTAGCACGGCAACTGATTTTATTTGTAAGGTAAATTCGTTGTTTCGGATTAGATTTTTTGCGGGTGAATAAGATTTGTAGTTAGTAAAAGATTGTCTGCAAATGTTTTGCCCTGTGGCCTATATGATGTGTGTTTTTATGGGGCTAAAATGCTTCTGGATGGTATTTTAAGCGTACGCAGTTGACTTGGCCGTGTAAATCCTTTGGATTTTAAAATAAGGCGTCTAAAAGTAGGCACGATTAGTGCTTAATAAACTTTGTACTTACAACAATAGGCTTGGGATTGTCTATGCGGGCGCTAAACGGAAGTCGGTATTTTGACGCCATTTTTTCCAAAATGGCGATCATTTTTATAACCATATGAAATAAATTGATTTTTTAAAAAATATTATGTGTATCTTGATACTGTTGAATGTCTTGTAAATGAGTATTAGCCCCTACGGCTTTATGTCGTTTTTATAGGGGGTGTCCAAATGGTTTACAAAAGTGCAACACTGTAATTGAAATGGCATAGGTAAATAAAGTTAGTCGAGTGCGGTAATTTAGAATACTCACCAATCATGCATGGATGATAATTAGGATATGAAGATAAACGAGCGGCCACTACTGTTCATCATAGGACAAATTCTAAATCCTTTAATCGCTGTTGAAACCTTAATACTGATTGCCCAGTATTATGGATTTCCTTTTGAAGGGCAGTTGTTTATATTGGCCATATTTGCCTTTCTTGTGGTCGCAAAGTTGCTGGATAGCGTCGATTTGACATCCAGCCTGAAAACCTTTTGGGCGCACACGGTCGGGGCGATATTTTTGCGCTGGTTTGTTGTTGTGACGCTGATGGCCTTGATTGGCTATTTTTCACGTATCGTGGGCGAATCTTCCCGTGAGCTGTTGGTCACCTGGTTTATCATTACCCCCTTCGTCATTGTCCTTGCCCAATTGGCTGCCCGTTATGTGCTGGATCGGATATCCATATCGACTGAAAACTTGAGCAGTGCGGTGATTGTCAGTGTGAATGATCTCAGTTTGCGACTGGCGACCCGATTTGCCGAACATCCTATTTATGGCGTTAATTGTCTCGGTTTTTTTGATGACCGCGACAGTAATCGTTTGCATACCGATACTGAATTGCCCATAGGTAAACTGCTAGGCAAATTGTCCGAGGTGGCGGCGTTTGTAAAAAACCATCAAGTTAACCAAGTCTATATTGCTGCACCGATGACGGATCAGCCGCGTATCATGTTCTTACTGGATGAACTCCGCGACACCACTGTTTCCATCTACTTTGTGCCTGACGTATTTTTATACGATTTGATCCAGGCTAATATTAGCGCTATCCAGGAAATCCCCATTGTTGCCGTTTGTGAAACGCCCTTTGCAGGGGTCAATGGCTTTGTCAAGAGGGCCAGTGATGTGGTGTTGTCGTTGCTAATTTTGATTTTGATTAGTCCGTTGTTGCTGCTAATTTCCCTAGGAGTTAAACTGGACTCGCCAGGGCCAGTGATTTTTAAGCAACGTCGTTATGGATTGGATGGTGAGGAAATAGTGGTTTACAAATTTCGTAGTATGACAGTGAGTGAAAACGGCGACTCAGTTGTTCAGGCTACGCGTAATGATCCGAGAATTACGCCGTTAGGTGCTTTTTTAAGGAAAACATCGCTTGATGAGCTGCCGCAATTTATTAATGTTTTACAGGGACGCATGAGCATTGTCGGGCCAAGGCCCCACGCTGTTGCTCATAACGAAGTGTATAGAAAACAAATCAAGGGATATATGATTCGCCACAAAGTTAAGCCTGGCATTACGGGATGGGCGCAAGTTAACGGGTATAGGGGTGAAACAGAAGTACTTGAAAAAATGGAAGCTAGAATTGATTTTGATCTCGATTACTTAAGAAACTGGTCTTTACCATTTGATTTTTATATCATTTTAAAGACGATCAGTGTGGTGATTCAAGATCGAAATGCCTATTAGTTTTATCGATAACTTAGCGGGGAGCAAAATAATGAATTTTACGCAAAAATCATTTGCGATGTTTTTGGCGGTGTTTTTTTTGATGGCAGTAAATGTCAAAATGGCCATGGCTGATTATGTTATAGGTGCTGATGATGCATTGCGCATCATGGTTTACGGTTACGAAGATTTAAAGACCGAAACGCGGGTGTCAACGGATGGACGCATTAGCTTTCCCTTGGTTGGCGAGGTTTCTGTCGCAGGTAAAACAACTTTTGAGGTTGAGCACGAATTGGCTAGTCTGCTGAAAAGTGGCGGGTTTATTCTTGATCCGCAAGTGACTGTGCTGGTGACAGAATATAAAAGCCAACAAGTTTCGGTGCTCGGCCAGGTACATAAGCCGGGGCGCTATGGCTTGGAAGCTGCTAATACCTTAGTGGATGTCATTGCCATGGCCGGCGGGATTACCGATTTGGGGGATGAGAAAGCCATAGTCGCGCACCGCAATGCGGGTTCAATCACCAAACAAGAAGTTAATTTGCGCGAAGTATTGGAATCTGCCAAGAAAACCGACTTATTGCCCGTGCAGCAGGGCGATATTATTTATATTCCCAAGGCACCGATGTTTTACATTTACGGTGAAGTGCAGCGTCCAGGCAGTTACCGTATTGAGCCTAAATTAACGGTGGCGCAAGCATTATCACTGGGCGGTGGCCTTACAACCCGTGGCACAGAGCGAGACATCATTATCAAGCGTGCCACTGAAAAATCCGGAATACAAAACATAGAAGTCAAATTGACTGATTTGGTGCAAAAAGACGATGTCATTGTTATCGATGAGCGTTGGTTTTAGCGTAAAAGGCCTAGTATCATGAGTTTTCAGCAGATTCTGATTATTCTTTTCTCTCGTAAGTATCTGATTATTAGTATTTTACTTTTGACTGTAGGAGTGATTACAGCAATCAGTTTCAGGATGCCCAAAGAGTATGTTGCAACGACATCCTTGGTTATCGATCAATGGAATGTTGACCCTGTTTCGGGAGCAAGCATTCCTGCCCAGCTTGCAGAATCTTACATGGGAACTCAGATAGACATTATTACCAGTCATAATGTCGCGCTTAAAGTGGTTGATATGCTCAAGCTAACTGAAAACGCACACATGACCACTGGCTTTAATGCCAATAAATTCAAAGGCGATATGCGCGATTGGGTAGCCGACAATCTAGTTAAGTATTTGGAAGTATTGCCTTCACGTCAAAGTAATGTGATTCAGCTGAATTTTTCCGCAGTGGATGCTAAGTTATCGGCGGAAGTCAGTAACGCCTTCGCTCAGGCTTATATTGACACCAATATTGAGCTGCGGGCGCAACCTGCCAGACAAAATGCTGACTGGTTTGATGAGCAAATGTCTTTTTTTCGTGAACGGCTGGAGCAGGCGCAAGACAAGTTGTCTGATTATCAACAGCAACACGGTATTGTTGTTATGAGCGAACGCTTGGATCTTGAAAATGAACGTTTGGCAGAAATATCAAAGCAATTGGTCGATAGCCAATCACATACTTACGAGTTGTTATCCCGAAAAAACCAGCTAATCTTAACCAAGAGAAAACACCAGTTTGAAAGCACGAGTGAGAAAGGTGATTCTTATGAATCCCTTGAAGAGGTATTGAACAGCACCTTTGTACAAGGCTTGAAAGGCGATTTGGCGCGTGCGGAAGCAAAGTTTGCGGAAGTTTCCAAGCGTGTTGACAAAAATCATCCACAATATAAACAGGCGCAAGTTGAAGTGGTCAGCCTTAAGAGCAAAATTGATAAGGAAATCAATACTGTGCTTGAGGGTATCAGCAATAGTGCGACTACGGCCCAACAGCGTGACGAACGGTTATTGTATGCGCTAGCGGATCAAAAAGACAAGGTGTTGCAGCTTAAGCAACAACAAAATGAGATTGCTGTATTGAATAGGGAAGTTGAAAATGCCCAAAAATTTTACGATAACGCTATGCAACGCTCAGTACAAACACGTATGGAAAGCGAGGCGAGTCAATCTAACATCGCCATATTGAATTCCGCTATTGTTCCGCAAGCCCCGGCTAAACCGAAAATTATGCTGAATATTTTATTGTCGGTTTTTTTAGGAACGCTATTGGGTGTTGGTATGGCTTTTCTGATGGAACTGCTGGATCGGCGGTTAAGATCGGCGATTGATATGACTGAACAATTGGGTTTACCTGTGTTTGGTGTGTTATCGTGTGCAAAAAAAAGTAAGTGGCCTTTTGCAAGGAAGAGAGCAGCGTTGTGAAATCGCAAACCATTGGGAGTTTGTTGCTTGAATCAGGCAAAATTACGCCTGCGGGTGCAGAAAGAATTTTGCGATTACAGAAAGAAAGAGGAATGCTGTTTGGCGAGGCTGCCAAAGCTTTAGGTTTAGTGACTGAAAGAGATATTCAGCACGTTCTTGCCCAGCAGTTTGATTTTCCATTTCTGTCCAATAACAAAAGTGGCTTAAGTTTTGAATTGGTTGCCGCATATAAACCTTTTTCCACGCAAGTTGAAACTTTACGTGCGGTGCGTAGCCAGTTGATGCTGCGGTGGTTTATTGATAACCGTAAAACCTTGGCGATTGTGAGCCCTGTTAATGGTGAAGGACGTAGTTTTTTTACGGCAAATTTGGCTATTGTCTTTTCCCAACTGGGTGAGCGCACGCTATTAATTGATGCTGATTTACGCCAGCCACGCCAACATAAGCTGTTTAATGTCGATGGAAAGTTGGGGCTGTCCAATCTTTTGGCAGAGCGGGCCGATACGTCAGTTATCACCCAAATTGAGGGATTTAGAGACTTATCATTATTACCTGCCGGAACGCTTCCGCCTAATCCATTAGAATTGATTGGTCGTCGCTTAGAGCCTTGTTTGGAAAGCCTCGCTTCGGAATATGACATTATTCTGCTGGATACCCCAGCCGGTTCACAGGGTTCCGATGCTCAGACATTGGCTGCCAAAGCGGGTGGTGCCTTGCTGGTGGCGCGGCAGCATAAGACGCGGTTAGTAAAGTTGGAAGCCATGAAAAATCAGTTAGAAAATACCGGCACCGCTTTAATTGGATCAATAATAAATGATTTTTAGCTGCACTTATCCCATAATGTGTCTATAAAATTAGATAGCATGTCAAAAATTAAAAACAATTTGGGAATAGCTAAGTGAATACTGTTAAACCACAGCAAAAATATGGGAACAATTCAGTGATTCGTTGCCTTAATATCGTTAATCATCACAGTAAGGCTTTTAATTTTAAACAATGTTATCGATTGCGGCTTGGCTGCCGTTCAGTGGTTGCGGGGGGGTTATTTGTTACGCTGAGTCAACAAGTTTTTGCCGTGACTAAACTGGAGCATACTTTTACGCCTTATGTTGGGTCGTCGCATATTTATGACAGTAACTTGCTGCGAGCAACAAATGGTACGGTTGCTTCAAGTCCAACAAAAGATCCGCTAGACGGCCAAAAATACATACAAGATAGCTTTATTCATCAAATTCGCGCTGGCTTAAATGTCGATTGGCGTATCAGTCGTCAACAGTTTATTGTTAATGCGGAGGTTAATCACAACTGGTTCACAGCTTTTGATCTCGACTATTTGGGGCACGATGTGCTGACCCAATGGAACTG